>NZ_JBYRFX010001107.1:0-13134 GCF_057815775.1 Inquilinus sp. | reverse complement strand
ATTCCCACCACCGTCATTGCGAGCGCAGCGAAGCAATCCATAGAGCAGCCCGTGCGGCGCCATGGATTGCTTCGTCGGCTTCGCCTTCTCGCAATGACGATGAGGAGCGAGCGGGCCGAACAGGTCTCGCGCAGCGGGAGGAGCCACGCGAAGGCCGGGCCTCACCAACTAGAATTCGGTTTCCAGCACCTGGTCCGGCGGCACATGGCCGTCGATGAAGCTGCGGATGTTGACGATCACCTTCTGGCCCATGTCGATGCGGCCTTCGAGGGTGGCCGAGCCCATATGCGGCAGCAGCACCACATTGGGCAGCTTCAGCAGCTTCGGGTTGACGTTCGGCTCGCGCTCGAACACGTCCAGCCCGGCGCCGGCCAGTTCCCCCTGCTTCAGCATCTGCGCCAGCGCCGTCTCGTCGATCACCTCGCCGCGCGACGTGTTGACGATCAGCGCATGACGGCGCAGCAGCTTCAGCCGCCGGGCCGACAGCAGATGGAAGGTCGCCGGCGTGCGCGGGCAGTTGACCGAGACGATGTCCATCCGCGACAGCATCTGGTCCAGGCTCGGCCAATAGGTCGCGTCCAGCTCCGCCTCGACCTCGGCATGCACCCGGTGACGGTTGTGGTAGTGCACCGACAGGCCGAAGGCGCGGGCGCGCCGTGCCACCGCCTGGCCGATCCGGCCCATGCCGATGATGCCCAGCCGCTTGCCGCCCAGCCGGGCGCCGAGCATGCCGGTCGGGCTCCAGCCGGTCCATTGCGCGGCGCGGACCAGCCGCTCGCCTTCCGCCAGGCGGCGCGCCACCGACAGGATCAGCGCCATGGTCATGTCGGCCGTGTCCTCGGTCAGGACGCCGGGGGTGTTGGTCACGGTCAGCCCGCGCGCCTTGGCGGCGACGAGGTCGATGTGGTCGACGCCGGTGCCGAAGCTGGCGATCAGCTTCAGCTGCGGCCCCGCCTGGGCCATCAGCGCGGCGTCGATCCGGTCTGTGACCGTCGGCACCAGCACGTCGGCCTCACGCACCGCGGCGGCCATCTGCTCGGGCTCCAGCGCCACGTCGTCGTGGTTCAGCCGGGTCTCGAACAGCTCCATCATCCGGGTCTCGATGACATCCGGCAGCTTGCGGGTGACGATGACGAGCGGACGTTTTCTCTCGGCCATGGTTCAACCAGTCCTCGACACCGTGTTTGCGCCATAGAGCAAGCCGGGCCCATGCTTGTCCAGAGCCCGCCTGTGACCCATGTCACCCCGTGGCCGAACAGTGATGTGGAATAACGGGTCCGCCGGCGAGGAGAATCATGCGGGACGAGACCGATCTTGGGGTGTTGCAGCGGCAGGCGCGCCTGCCGCTGGTGACCGGAGCGCTGGCGCTGGCCGTGCTGGCGCTGCCGGTGGCGGCCGACCCGACGCTGGGCGCCTTCTTCATGGCGCGGGCGGAGCTGCTGTATGCCGGCATCGTCTCGCTGATCCTGTTCGGCCTGGCCGCCCATGCGCCGCATCGCCGTTTCGGCGTGGCCAACACCGTCACCCTGTCGCGCATCGTGGTGATCTGCCTGCTGGCCGCGCTGATGGGAACGGCGGCGCCGGACGAGGATTGCCTGTGGCTGATCGCCGCCCTCGGCGCCGTGTCGCTGGCGCTCGACGGCGTCGATGGCTGGGTGGCGCGGCGCAGCGGCCTGGCATCGCGCTTCGGCGCCCGCTTCGACATGGAGGCCGATGCCTTCTTCGTCCTCGTCCTGTCCGTCCTGGCCTGGCAGTGGGACAAGGTCGGCGTGTGGGTGCTGCTGATCGGGGCGATGCGCTACCTCTATGTCCTCGCCGGTGCCGCCTGGCCCTGGCTGCGCGGGCCGGTGCCGGACAGCTTCGCCCGCAAGGTGGTCTGCGTGATCCAGATCCTGGTGCTGATCGCCTGCCTGCTGCCGCCGGTGACGCCGCGCCTGGCCGCCGGGCTGGCGGCGGCGGCCCTGGCCGCGCTGCTGTGGTCCTTCGGCCGCGATGTCGTCTGGCTGTGGCGGCAGCGGCGCGTCCTGATATGACCGCCATTGCCCGCGCCGCCGGCATCGCCCGGTCGCTCGCCATCTATCGCGGCATTCCCGGCCGGTCGGCCCGCTTCCGCCGCTTCTTCGCCGAACTGGTCCGGCCCGGTGACCTGTGCTTCGACATCGGCGCCCATGTCGGCAACCGCAGCCTGTGCTGGGCCGGGCTCGGCGCCCGGGTGGTGGCGGTCGAGCCGCAGCCGGCCCTGGCCCGGCTGCTGCGCCGCAGCTTCCGAGCCCACCCCGGCATCACCCTGGTCGAGACCGCGGTCGGCGCCGCGCCCGGCACCGCCACCCTGCATCTGAGCAGCCGCAACCCGACCGTCGCCAGCCTGTCGCGCGGCTGGATCGACACCGTGTCGCGGACCAACGGCTTTGCCTCGGTCCGCTGGGACCGGACGCTGACGGTGCCGGTGACGACGCTGGACGCGCTGATCGAGCGCTTCGGCGTGCCCGATTTCTGCAAGATCGATGTCGAAGGCTTCGAGGCCGAGGTGCTGGCCGGGCTGTCGCAGCCCCTGCCCGGCCTGTCCTTCGAGTATGTCCCGGCGGCGCCGGCGGACGCGATCGCCGCGCTGGATCGGGTCGAGGCGCTGGGCCGATATCGCTTTCAGGTGTCGATCGGTGAAACCGGACGCTTCCTGTGGCCGAACTGGCAGGATGGGCACGAACTTCGCGCCTGGTTGTTGACTCTCTCGCCGGCGGACCGCTCCGGCGACATCTACGCGCGAACCGAGGGATGATGGACACCGCCTGGGTCTGGCTGCTCGACCGCCGCGCCGGCCGGCCGGAGACACCGCTGCCGGACGAGAACGACGCACGTGAGCGGATCGAGCTGCTGCGCCCCTTCGCCGAGGCGGAGGGCAGCTTCGCGTTGGCCCATCTCGGCCAGAGCATCGACGGCCATATCGCCACCGGCTGCGGCCAGTCGCAATTCGTCACCGGCCCCTGCAACCTGGACCATCTGCACCGGCTGCGGGCGCTGGCCGATGCGGTGCTGGTCGGCGCCGGCACCGTGGCGCATGACGATCCGCGCCTGACCACCCGCCGGGTCGACGGGCCGAACCCGGTGCGGGTGGTGCTGGACCCCGGCCGCCGGCTGGACAGCACACATGGCCTGTTCACCGACGATGCCGCGCCGACCCTGCTGCTGTGCAGCGCCGACCGGGCCGACCAGCCGGCCGGTGGGGCCGAGATCATCGGGCTGGACGAGCCGACGCCAGCCGCGGTGCTGGCGGCACTGGCCGAACGCGGGCTGCGCCGGGTGCTGATCGAGGGCGGCGGCATCACCGTGTCGCGCTTCCTGGCCGCCGGCGTGCTGGACCGGCTGCATGTCGCGGTGGCGCCGATCATCATCGGCTCCGGCAAGCGCGGCCTGAGCCTGCAGGAGATCGCGCATCTCGACCAGGCGCTGCGCCCCCCCTGCCGCACCTACGCCATGGGCGGCGACGTGCTGTTCGACTTCGACCTGCGCGGGACGGCCGCGGCCGGCTAAGGCCTGCGCCGGGACGAGTGACGCCGACCGATGGTTTTGGGTCCTGAAAGCGCCTATATTGGACTCATGAGCCGCGCCCTGACCCCGATCGAATCCGAGTTCGCCACGGCCGAGGAGGCCGAGGCCTACGACCGATGGTTCCGCGCCAAGGTGCAGTCGGCGCTGGACAGCACGCAGCCGCCGGTTCCCCACGACGAGGCGATGGCACGCCTGCGCGCACTGATCGACGAAAAGCGCCGCGGCCATGCTGCCCGTAAGCTGGAACGCTGAAGCCCTCACCGATCTCGAACAGATTCTCGGCTACATCGCCGAGCACAATCCGACTGCGGCAGACCGGCTGCTGGCCGTCGCCGTCCACGCAGCAGAGCAGATCTCGGAGCACCCATACCTGTACCGCCCGGGCCGCGTCGCCGGCACGCGCGAAGCCGTGATCCACCCGAACTACATCCTCGTGTATCGGGTCGGCGCATCGGCGATCGATATCCTGAGCGTCCTGCACGCCCGACAATCCTATCCGCCAGCCTGAACCGCGCCGGGACGCTGGGTGGAATGGGGCCGCGCCAAATAGCGGAGTAGGTTGGGTTCGCCTCGGCGAACCCAACACGCAGATCCGGCGGAAGGATGTTGGGTTCGCAAATGCGAACCCAATCTACGCAATGACCTCGACAGCCACCGTCAGATCGACGGATCGACGCCTTCCGCCACCCGCTTGGCCGAGCCGGCGAAGCTGGTGATGGTGAAGGATTCCAGGAGGTCGATCGCGGCATCGATCGGCATCGTGCCGGTGTCGATGGCCAGGTCCGGCGTCTCCGGCGCTTCATAGGGCGCGGATACGCCGGTGAAGCTCTGGATCTCGCCGCGGCGCGCCTTGGCATAGAGCCCCTTGGGGTCGCGCTGTTCGCAGATCGCCAAATCGGCCTTGACGAAGATCTCACGGAAGCCGTCGCCGATCACGTCGCCGGCCAGCGCCCGGTGCCAGCGTTCCGGCGAGATCAGCGCCACGATCGCGATCAGCCCGGCCTCGGCGAACAGCCGCGCCACCTCGGCCGCGCGGCGCACATTCTCGGCCCGGTCCTCGGTGGAGAAACCGAGGTCGCGGCCCAGGCCGGTGCGCAGCGAATCGCCGTCCAGCACCGTGGTCTGCCAGCCGCGGGCGAACAGCCGCAGTTCCAGCGCCGTCGCCAGCGTCGACTTGCCGGAGCCTGACAGGCCGGTCAGCCAGACCACGCCGCCGGAATGGCCATTGGCCAGGCGCCGGGCCGGCGCATCGACCCGCCGTTCGGTCGGGAACAGCAGCCGGCTGTCGCCCGTGGCGTCGAGGATGGTGACACCGCCGACCACGTCATAGCCGTCGATCAGCACGCCGCGGCCGGTGCCGGGCAAATCGGCATGGCGGTCGAAGGCCATCGCCGTACGGCCGACCACCTCAATCTCCGCCGTCTCGTTGCGCCGCACCAGCTCGGCCGTGCGGGTCTCCAGCGTGTGGACCTCGACCACATGGTCGATCCGCTCCACCGTCACCGTGTGCTCGGCGGTGGCCAGGCGGAGCGTCAGCCGGGCGCCGGGGCGCAGCGGTTCGCGCGCCAGCCAGAACAGCCGCAGCTTGATCCGCATCGCGGTCGGCGGCGCCGCCTCGGCCAGAGTCGCGATCTGGCCGCGCTCGACGAAAATCGGCGGGTCCAGCGTCAGCCCGACCGCCTCGCCGGCCTTGGCGATGGTCTGGTCCGCCGCCGCCGGCCAGTTCTCGATCGAGGCGATGCGCGCCACCTTGCCCGACGGGGCGAAGCGCAGCATCTGGCCGACCTTGAGCGTGCCGCTCTCGATCCGGCCGGCGACGATGCGCCGGTCGTCGAATTTATAGACATCCTGCACCGGCAGGCGCAGTGGCCGGTCGGTCGATGTCGGCGCCGCCTCCAGACCATCCAGCGCCTCGACCAGCGACGGCCCCTCGTACCAGGGCATCAGCGCCGAGCGGGTGACGATGTTCTCGCCATGCCGGGCGGCGAGCGGCACCACCACCCAGGGGGTGATGCCGACGCTGTTGAGATAGGCCGAGATCTCGTCGGTCACCGCCTGGTAGCGGGCCTGGTCGTATTCGACCAGGTCCATCTTGTTGATCGCCACCACCACCTGGGTGATGCCGAGCAGGCCGAGGATCAGGGCATGGCGGCGCGACTGCTCCAGCGTGCCCTCGCGGGCATCGACCAGCAGCAGGGCGGCATCGGCCCCGGCGGCGCCGGAGACCATGTTCTTGAGGAATTCGGCATGGCCCGGCGCGTCGATCAGCACATAGCGCCGGCGGGCGGTGCGGAACTGCACCTCGGCCGTGTCGATGGTGATGCCCTGGTCGCGCTCCGACTGCAGCGCGTCGATCAGGAACGACCATTCGAACGGCATGCCGCGCTTCTTGCTCATCGCCTCGACGGCGGTGACGCGCTCGGGGCCGAGGGTGCCGGTGTCGTGCAGCAGCCGGCCGATCAGGGTCGACTTGCCGTGATCGACATGGCCGGCGATGACGACGCGCAGGGTGCGGGCGGCGGCGAGCGCCGGGTGCAGGGCGACGATGCCTTCCATGTCACATGTACCCCGCGCTGCGGAGGCGTTCGAAGCCGTCCTCGGTTTCGTTGTCGATGATCCGGCCGGAGCGTTCGGAGACCTTGGTCGTCTCCAGCTCGGCGATGATCGCGTCGATGGTGTCGGCGTCGCTTTCGACCGGCAGGGTGATGTTCTTCTCGCCCAGCGAGCGGTAGCGCAGCCCGTCCTTGGCCAGATACAGCGGCACGATCGGGATGCCTTCGCGCTGGGTGTAGCGCCAGACGTCGATCTCGGTCCATTTCAGGATCGGGTGGATCCGGACATGGGTGCCGGGTTCGAACCGGGTCTTGTACTGGCCCCAGAATTCCGCCGGCTGGTCGGTCACGTCCCAGCCGCCCTCGAAGCTGCGCGGGCTGAACACCCGTTCCTTCGCCCGCGTCCCCTGCTCGTCGCGGCGGATGCCGACGATGATGCCCTCGAAGCCCTCGCGGTGGATCACCGACTTCAGCCCCTCGGTCTTGCGCGCCGCCGCCCGGGCGCCGGCCGCCAGCGTCGGGTCCATCCCCGCTTCCGGCGGGCAATCCTCGATGATCAGCGGCAGGTTCCATTCGCGCACCAGCCGGTCGCGGAACTCATAGACTTCCGGCAGCTCCATATGGGTCTCGAGCTGGACCAGCGGGAACGGGATATGGCCGAAGAAAGCCTTGCGCAGCAGCCACAGGATGAGAGTCGAATCCTTGCCGATGGACCAGAGCAGGCCGAGACGATCGATACGGGCAAAGGCTTCGCGGAGAATCGTGATGCTCTCCGCTTCCAGTTCGTCGAGATGATTCATTTTCTGGGGGGTATCGCTCAAAGAGAAGCAGGATCGGCGGGGCGATGGATGCCGCATTCGGTCTTGGCCTGGCCAGACCAGCGGCCGGAGCGCGGGTCGGCGCCAGGCGCCACCCGCTCGGTACAGGGCATGCAGCCGATCGAGGGGAAGCCGTCGGCTTCCAAGGGATGGTGCGGCAGGCCGCGGGCCTCGAATTCCGCGGCGACCCGGTCGGGCGCCCAGCTGGCCAGCGGGTTGATCTTGAACCGGCCCTCATCCGGCGCCCATTCGACCGCCGGCAGCACCGCGCGGGTGGTCGCCTGGAAACGCTTGCGCCCGGTGATCCAGCCGCCGAAGCCGGTCAGCGCCCGCGCCAGCGGCTCGACCTTGCGCAGGCCGCAGCAGGCATCCGGGTCGCGCTGGAACAGCAGCAGGTCGGGGTCGAGCCGGGCGACCGCCGCCGAGTCGGGCTTGACCGAGCGCACATCGGTCAGGCCGAGCTGCGTCACCAGCATGTCGCGGTAGCGCAGGGTCTCGCCAAAGTGTCGCAGGGTGTCGAGGAAGATCACCGGCGTGGCCGGCGCGACCTCCGCCACCAGGGCCAGCAGCACCGCCGCTTCGGTGCCGAAGGACGAGACCAGGGCGATGCGGCCAAGCCGTGATTCCGCCAGCGCTTTTTCGATCAGGACGCGCCCGTCCAGCCCGTCGAACTGGGCGGCGATCAGCTCCGGATCGAGCTGCGAAGATGCGGCGGCGGCAGGCATCGGGTTCTCATCATCAGCAAATTGCCCGTACTTTCCTGTAAAATATGGCCTATTTGCTGGTTGACTGTGTGTGAATCCCGAAGCTAATGTCAACACTCAATTTGTGGATAAGAACGCCGCCTCATGTCCGCCGATCACTCCGCCGCCCCCGCGGCGCCGCCGAAGCTTTCCGCCGTCGAAGGCGTGAAGGAACAGAGCCGATTCCTGCGCGGCGACATCGCCGCCGACCTGACCGCCCCCGGCACGTCGGTCACGGAAGCTAGCTATAACCTGCTGAAATTCCACGGCAGTTATGAGCAGTACGATCGTGACACCGCGACCGCGCTGAAGAAGCAGGGGCTGGAGAAGGAATACCAGTTCATGATCCGCGCCCGGATTCCGGGCGGGCGGATCACGGCGGACCAGTATCTCGCCCTCGACGCCATCGCGGACAGATATGCCAACGGAACGGTGCGGATTACCACGCGCCAGGGCATCCAGTTCCACGGCGTTCTGAAGGGAAATCTGAAGCCCACCATCGCCGACATCAATCACTCGCTGCTGACCACCATGTCGGCCTGCGGCGACGTGGTGCGCAACGTCATGACCACCCCGGCGCCGATCCGCGACGCGGTGCACGGCCGGCTGGAGGCCGACGCCCGGTTCCTGTCGCAGCGCCTGCTGCCGAAGAGCCGCGCCTATTACGAGATCTTCCTGGACGAAGAGAACCTGACGCCGGACGCGCCGGTGGCGGAGCCGCTGTACGGCACCACCTACCTGCCCCGGAAGTTCAAGATCGGCCTGGCGGCACCCGAGGACAACACGGTCGACATCCTGACCCACGACCTCGGCGTCCTCGCCGTGTTCGAGGGCGATCAGCTGCAGGGCTACAACCTCAATCTCGGCGGCGGCCACGGCCTGACCCACACCAAGCCCGGCACCTATGCCCGCATGGGCTCGCCGATCGCCTCGGTCGGCCCGGGCGAGCTGCTGCAGGGCGCCGAAGCGGTGATCCGGCTGTACCGCGACCACGGCAACCGTGCCGACCGCAAGCGCGCCCGGCTGAAATACGTGCTTGATGACATGGGGCTGGACTGGACCCGGACGGAGCTGGAGCGCCAGTTCGGCCGCGCCCTGGCCGACCCGCTGCCGCACGCCCCGTTCCAGGTGCCTGACCATCTCGGCTGGCACGAGCAGGGCGACGGCCGCTTCTGGCTGGGCCTGCCGATCGCCAGCGGCCGTATCCAGGACGGGCCGCAGATCCGCCTGCGCACCGCGCTGCGCACGCTGTTCGAGAACTGGGCCAAGCCGGCGGTGCTGACGCCGCAGCAGGACATCCTGATCGCCGACATCGCCGCCAATGAGCGCGACGAGATCGAGGCCCATCTGCGCAGCCACGGCGTGGTGTTCGCCGAGGAGCTGACGGCGGTGCGGCGCTGGGCCCTGGCCTGCCCGGCCCTGCCGACCTGCGGCCTGGC
This sequence comes from Inquilinus sp., assembly GCF_057815775.1. Classification (NCBI taxonomy): domain Bacteria; kingdom Pseudomonadati; phylum Pseudomonadota; class Alphaproteobacteria; order Rhodospirillales; family Rhodospirillaceae; genus Inquilinus; species Inquilinus sp. The sequence goes on along the minus strand of NZ_JBYRFX010001107.1, from coordinate 4,036 downwards.
CCTGTCCGAGGCCGAGCGCATCCGCGAGCCGCTGATCGATTCGGTCGAGGTGGCGCTGCGCAAGCACGGGCTGATCGACGAGCGGATCAGCATCCGCATCACAGGCTGCCCCAACGGCTGCGCCCGACCCTATGCAGGCGACATCGGCTTGGTCGGCCGCACGCCGGGCACCTTCGCCCTGTTCGTCGGCGGCGATTTCGAAGGCACGCGGCTGAACGCCAAGCTGACCGAGAAGGTGCCGGAGGCGTCGATCGCCGACACGCTGGACCCGCTGTTCGGCGCCTTCGCCAAGGAACGGCTGCCGGGCGAAGGCTTCGGCGACTATTGCCATCGCCAGGGGCTGGAGCGGCTGGCCACGCTGCTGCCCGGTGGAAAGGCGCTCTGATGCTGCCGATCTCGCTGTGCCCCGAGGCGGTGCCGGTCGCGCTGGTCGGCATCGGCGACAAGACGGTGCATCGCCTCGCCCAGCTGGATGAGGGCGGCTTCACCGTCATCGTGTTCTCCGACGCGCCATCGCCGGACTTGGTGCTGGCGGCCGGTCCGCGGCTGCGGCGCCGGCTGCCCAATGCCGCCGATCTCGGCGTCCAGCGGCTGCTGCTGGTGGCCGACGACATCGACGAGGCCCGCGCCGCCGACCTCGCCTTCCTCGCCCGCCAGCTCGGCCTGCTGGTCAATGTCGAGGACCGCACGGCGCTGTGCGACTTCCACCTGCCGGCGATCGTGCGCCGCGGCGACCTGGTGGTGGCGATCTCGACCGGTGGGCAGAGCCCCCGGCTGGCCGGCCGGCTGCGCCGCGCAGCCGAAAAGCTGATCCATCGCGACTGGGGCGCCCGCCTGGCCCGGCTGGGCCTGCTGCGGGCCGAGCTGCGGGCGCAGGGCCATGGCCCGACCGAAATCGCCCGCGCCGTGGATGCGGTGATCGACCGCGAAGGCTGGCTGGACCGGCCGGGGGCCTGACGCCTTGCGTTGCCTCTCCCGCTTGCGGGAGCTTTTTCAGAACAGACCGAGCCCGTCTTTTCCTTGTCCCCCCTCCCCTTGCGGGAGGGGGTAGGGGGAGGGGTCTGCGCGCGTCCGCGCGAATGGGCAAGGACCTCGCCGCGCAAGGGCTGGTTCGCTGCCGAGCACGGCTGGATCTGGCGTTGACACCCCCTCCCCCTACCCCCACCCGCAAGGGGAGGGGGGACTCAATAATGCTGGCCCTGAGTCTCGTATCGATCGTTGCGATGCGTTTGCCCCGAGGCCTGACCGTCCCGGCTTTCCCGGCCGCGATTCGGGCCCTATCGTCCGGCCGTCTTCACAGCCGACCATGCCCCATGACCATCGACCTCGCCGCCGCCGAGGCCCGCCTGGAACAGGCGGCCGCCGCGGCCCTGCCGCCCGGCGACGGGTCGCACGACCTCACCCATCTGCTCCGCGTCCGGGCCAATGCCCGCGCCATCTCGATGGAGGAGGCCGATGCCGGCGATCCCCTGGTGCTGGCCGCCGCCTGCTGGCTGCACGATCTGGTCGCGGTCGAGAAGAACGACCCGCGCCGGGCCGAGGCCTCGCGCCTGTCGGCCGATGCGGCGTCGGCGCTGCTGCGCGGCTGGGGCTGGGACGAGGCGCGCATCGCCGGCGTCGCGCATGCGGTCGCGGCGCACAGCTTTTCCGCCGGCATTGCGCCGGAAACGGCGGAGGCACGGATCCTGCGCGATGCCGACCGGCTGGATGCGATCGGCGCCATCGGCATGGCCGCGCCTTCTTCGTCGCCGGCCGGCTGGGGCTGGCGCTGCACGAAGCCGACGATCCTGCGGCGGCGCACCGGCTGCCCGACGACCGCCGCTTCGCCATAGACCATTTCCGCACCAAGCTGCTCGGCCTCGGCGACGGCATGCTGACCGTGACAGGCCGCCGGATCGCGGCCGGGCGGACCGCGGTGCTGCGCGACTTCCTGGACCGGTTTCTGGCCGAGATCGACGGCCGGGCCTAGACGGCGAGGGGGAAGCCCTCGAACGGCTTGATCTCCTTCAGCACGAAGGTGGTCTGCATCTCCTTGATCCCGGGCAGGCGGCGGACCACGGCCATGGCGAAATCGGCATAGCTGTCGAGGTCCGGGGCGACGACCTGCAGCAGGAAATCCGAATCCCCGGCGATGCTGTAGCAGGCCACCACCTCCCGCAGCTGCCGCACGCTCGCCGCGAATTCCTCCGCCTCCGCCGCGCTGTGGCTGTCGATCCGGACCCGGATGAAGGCCAGGACGCCGAGGCCGATCCGCCGCCGGTCCAGCGCCGCGCGGTAGCCCTGGATGACGCCGTCCTCCTCCAGCTGCCGCACCCGCCGCCAGCAGGGCGAGGTCGACAGCCCGACCTCCGCCGACAGCGCTTGGTTGGTCAGCCGGCCATCCTGCTGCAGGGCGGCGAGGATGCGGAGGTCGACCGGCTCCAGCGGGTTCGGCATGATCTACCCTGTAAATGACTCCATCCGGTAAATCCTACCGATATTGCCGCCCCCAGCACAAGGATAGGCAGGATCGTCCAGCGAGCGAGCGTTATCCTTCCAGGCACCGCCATCGTCGCGAAAGCCGTCATGACCCCCGATCTGCGCCTTGCCATCGTCGTCAACCCGGAGCTGTCGCTGGGGCTGATCGCCAACACCGCCGGCGCCATCGCCATCGGCCTGGGCGCCACGGTCCCGGCCCTGGCCGCGCGCCGGCTGACCGACCGCAGTGACCGCGCGGTCGACATCATCTCCAGCCAGCCCGTGCCGATCCTGCAGGCCGACGGGGCCGCGATCCGGGCGCTGATGCTGAAGGCCCTGGCCCAGCCTGGCGAGCGGGCGGTGGTGCCGTTCCCGGCCTTCGCCCGGTCGCAGCATGTCTATGCCGAATACGCGGCTGCCTTCCCCGGCCGCGACCTGAGCGAGGAGACGATCGACGGCCTCGGCATCGCCGGCCCGGCGAAATGGGTCCGCTCCCTGACCGGCGCGCTCAAGCTGCTGCGGTAGGCCTGGAGTCAATCGGCGGGAAGGGACGGCAAACGGTCCGCGGCTGCTCTGCTCAAGGCACCATGTAGCAAGCTAGGCGTGTCATGTTACGCTCCGTCATGTCCCCTCACACGACCTCAGTCCTTCTGGACCTCGATGGCACCTTGATCGATTCGCAACCTGGCATCCTGATGAGTTGCCGGGTTGCGCTTCGTGCCCTGGGCCATATGCCGGAACCGTCGCTGGATTTATCCGCAATCATCGGCCCGCCGATTGACGACGTCATGCGGGTGCTGCTGAAGCCCTTCGGCGATGACCGGATCGTTGAAGCAGTGGCTGCTTATCGGGCGGATTATGGCCAGAATGGCCTGTACAATAGCCTTCCCTATCCGGGGATCGCTCAAGCATTGGCAGAGATGCAGCAGTCAGGCGCACGGCTGTATATCGCAACTTCCAAACGTAGGGAGTTTGCTCTGCGTATCCTTGAGCATCTAGATCTTGCCGTTCTTTTTGACGGCATCTTCGGCTCCGAGGATGGCGGCGCCTTGGACCAAAAGTCGGAACTTATTTCCCACGTCATCGAGCGACACGCACTGGCGCGGAGTCACTGCGTCATGGTGGGTGACCGTCGATATGACGTCATTGGAGCTCACGCGAACAAGATGCGAGCTCTTGGCGTACTTTGGGGATACGGCACTCGTGATGAGTTGGAGGTCGCGGGCGCGGATGGTCTTGTCGCAGAGCCCGCGGGCCTTCCGGTGGCCGTCCTAGCGATGGTCACGTCTGGCATGAAGTGACGGCTTTGGGCCGAAAGCCGCCATGACTGGGCCCGGTGGCAGGCGGCCATTGCCCCGATCGCGGCAACGCTGATACAGCCCCACGCATGACATCGGAGATCCGCATCCGCGCCGCGCGTCCGGAGGACCGGGACGCACTCGGCGCCCTCAAGCTGCGCGCGTCGCTGGCCTGGGGCGAGCATGTCGCGGCGCTGCGGGCGATGCCCGAGGCGCGGCAGGTCCCAGCCGAACACCTGGCCGCGATCATCGTCGCGGAGATCGGCGGCGCCATCGCCGGC
>NZ_JBYRFX010001106.1:0-11723 GCF_057815775.1 Inquilinus sp. | reverse complement strand
GCACTGGTGTCCACATCAAGGTGGGTCGAAGAGAAGAATAGGGTTGCGCGTGTGGCGGCGAACACGCCGCCATATCTCAAACCCGGTTCGGAGTCTCGCGGCAACAACTTTGGCTGGGTGGCGCAGCTGTTACATCGGTAGTCTTTTGAGTCGCGGACGCCGTCAAGTGGTCACATTTTATTCATATGCCAATGCCGTCGATCCCAGCGTGTCTCGCGGCAGCCCCATCAATGGCTGGGCAGGACCTGCGCTGCCATGGTGAAAGCGAAATCACGTGCCTGACATCCCCTACATCCTGGGCCATTCGAAAGCCGAGATCCGCCGCTTGGCGATCGAGGCGGCCATGGTCGAGTCGATCACTGAGCGTCTGCTGCACGAGGCTGGGGTGAAGTCGGGGATGCGGGTGCTGGACCTCGGCTGCGGCGGGGGCGATGCCTCGATGCTGGTGGCAGAACTGGTCGGCCCGGCCGGGTCAGTCGTCGGCGTCGATCGCAGCGCCGAGGTCGTGGTAGCCGCACGGAAGCGGGCGCGGGTCATCGGCCATGCCAATATCGAATTCCATTGGGATTCGGTGGAAGATTTCTTCGATCCGTTGCCCTTCGATGCCGTCTTTGGCCGGAATGTGCTGATCCATCAGGCCGATCCCGGGCGATTCCTCCGCGCCGCGACCTCGCATGTCAGGCCCGGCGGCATCCTCGCCTTCCATGAGGTCGCGATGTACGGCCAGCTGCACTGCCTGCCGGCGGTGCCGCTGGTGCAGCAGGTGTGGGACTGGATGGTCGCGGCCGATGCCTCCTTGCCGCATCCGGATGCCCCCGGCCGACTGATCGGGCATTTCCAGGACGCAGGCCTGCCTCAGCCGGCGATATTTTGCGAGACGCCGGTTGGTGGCGGCCCGGACAGTGCGTTCTACGCCTTTTGCGCCCTGTCTTTATCCAGCCTTCTGCCGCAGTTGGAGAAGATCGGCGTGACCACAGCGGCGGAGGTCGATGTCGCCTCACTCGCGGACAGGCTGCGCAGCGCCGTGACCGCCGCGCGCGGCCAGGTATTCTTTCCGATGCAAGTCTGCGCCTGGACGCAATGCGGGCGCCGTTCGGAGATCACCTGAAACGGGGTCGGGATCGTAAGGAGGTTCTTCTGTTCTTCCGCATTCCCCTCCCCTTGACTGTTCTGAGGCTCCGCCGATACGGCAGGGTCGCTTGCCTGCTCGGCTACGGTCGGTCGAAGTTGCCCTTGGCCGTGGTCCTCTTGAGACACCATAGGAGCAGTCGGGAGAGGCGGGGCAGAAACGGCTACCGGAGGCGTCAACTCCAGCGCTTGTTTGTTGGCATTCCCGTCTTCTTGATTGGCCGGGAGTGGAGCAGTCACCTCGGCATTCCCATCGTTGCCGTTGCTCGCGAAGCACCAGCCACAGGTCAGAACAAGCCAAATCTGCGTCCCCACGGCAGCCACGGTTCCAGTCACCGTCGCAGCCAGGCTCGGGCCCGGCTGAGCCTGTTCAGGATTGTCGATTGAGAGCCACCGCTTCACCAAATCTGCTAGATCGTCTCGCGGCAGCCCCGGGTCGATAAGACTCCGTCCGCGTGCGCCGGCCTATAGCCCGTGCCCCTCCACCAGCCATTCCGCATCGTCGAGATCCGCGTCGAAATCCACGAGATCGTAGTCGGTGTCATCGGCCTCAAGCGGCGCACTCGCCATGTCGATCAGCAGAGACAGCTGTTGGCCGGCGGCGGCGATTCGGTCGAACCCGTCCCCGGGCGATGGATCGCGGCTGATCAGCAGGCATACAAGGATCTGCTGCAGCACCCGTATTTCGTGGGGTGGTGGAACATCGGTGTCGGGCCAGGTTTCCCGGCCCCTCCGGAGCTTGAGTAGAATCTCGGAAGCAACCTGTCGCAAGGAAAGGAGTTCGTCCTCGCGCCCGACCAGGGTTGTCAGGATGCCAGTCTCGGGCGTGGCCGCCGGAGAATCCGGATAGTGGATGAATTGGTCGGAAGACATGACACACCTCCGATTCTGCGTAAACGTCGCGAAGACACCAGGTTACGCCAGGGACGCCGATCGAACCGGCCTCGCTGGAGGGCCAACTCAAACCCGCTCCACCGTCGCCACGAAGGTGTATCCCACCCCGCGTTCGGTGCGGATCACGCGCGGGGCGTCCCAATCGCGTTCCAGCTTGCGCCGCAGCCGCAGGATTTTGACGTCGATCGAGCGGTCGAACACATCCTCGTGCAGGCGGGTGGCCTGCATCAGATCGTAGCGCGACAGGGGCCGCTGCGGCGCGTCGATGAAGGCCGCCAGCAGGGCATATTCGCTCTTGGTCAGGGCCACGGGTGCGCCCTCCGGGTCGGTCAGACTCCGCGTGCGCCGGTCGAGCAGCCAGCCGGCAAAGCGATAGCTGCCCCGCTCCGGATCGCGTGGCCGCGGCATCGGGGCGGCCGCCTGGCGGCGCAGCACCGCGCGGATGCGGGCCAGCAACTCGCGCAGGTCATAGGGCTTGGTCATGTAGTCGTCGGCGCCGAGATCCAGCGCGGCGACGCGGTCGAGCTCGGCTCGGCTATGGCCGGTGGTGACGATCACCGGGACATCGGACCATGCCCGGATGTCGCGCAGCAGGCCGAGTTCGTGCGTCGCGTCCGCATCCGAACCCATGACAACCAGATCCGGCGCGCTTTCGGCCAGGTCGCGGGGGAGATCCCGTGGCCACGATGCGGCGATGGAGCGGAAGCCCCGGTCGTCGAGATAGGCCAGGGTCATGTCCAGCATCGCGGGATCATCGTCGAGGACCAGTACACGCGCTGTCTGGCCGATGTCGACGTTGGCCCTGATCTGCGTTTCAAGGGCCATCAGCCCTTTGTTCCAGCATTTCGCCTCGGGGAGCGGGGTCGTCGTGGCCTGTGGTTCGCAGATGTCGGTCATCGCAGCCTTCTCCTTAAATCTCAGGATGCCGGGTGGGCGGGTGCGCAATGACGTAAGTGTCGCACCGGGTCCGGGAGGGGCTGGTGACCCAGGTCACAGGCCCGCAATTCTTGCCCCGACCATCCCGCCCCGGGACATGCCGTGGGCATCCCATGGGAAATCGTCCGGAAACTCCTTTCATCCGGGACATTGCAGCAACCCGTCGATGGCGGTCACATACCGCTTTCGCAGGTCGTCCCCGACGCGAGCCAGTGCAGCGGTGAATGCCAATCGCTCATCAGTGCGGAGCAGCCCCCGCCCCGTGCCGGCGCGGTGGTCGTGATCGTGATCAGCGGATGGATGACATGGTCGCCGGGCTTGAGGCCGAGGAGCTCGGCGATGCCCCCATTCAACTCCAGCACCGCCTTCACCGGCCCGTCAGAGTCGCGGTGGTCCAGGCTCTGCGGCGCCGCCCTCTCGATGATGTTGGCGATGGTGCCGTCGGTGCGGATGAAGATCATGTCGAGCGGGATCAGCGTGTTTTTCATCCAGAAGTACAGCGGCTCGTCCGTGTCGAACACGAACAGCATGCCGGCATCCGGCGCCATGGCCTTGCGGAACATCAGGCCGCGCCGCTGCTGCTTCAAGTTCAGCGCCAGTTCAACCGCGAAGTGGAAGTGCTGGCCGGCGGCGGTCTCGATGGTCAGGTCGCTGCTGTTCAGCTTGGTCGATTGCGCCTGGTCCTGCGCCAGCACCGGGCCGGCGGCAAAGAACAGGAAGGCGAGTGCGGCGAGGATCGTCTTCATCGCCATCATCCTTGTTGTCGAAGGCGGGTTGTCGCAGGCAGGCGGCCGGGAAAATGGACGCGCGGCCGGCAAGAGCCAGATGGCTCCGCGGCGGTCTGCAGCGCCTGGCCGGGGAAGAGGCGGGCTCGGTCGAGCACAAGCGGCGGCGCTGATCACGGACCAGCACCGTCTCGTCGTTCGGATCCCGCGGCATCGGCAGGGATTGAGGCCCGATGAGCCTGAATCATCGGGCCTGGCACCCTGCACCTGGCCTCGTCCGCTGGGAATCGGCTGACGTCAGACCGCTTCCCGACCCCAGTCGGCCGAGATCAGGCGAGCTTCGATATCAAGAGACGTGGATGCGCGGGCGGCCGAACTGCGCGAGCTGCAGCAGGTTGCCGTCCACCTTGCCGCCGGCGGCATGATCGATCGCGGCGGTGACGGTCGCTGGCTTGCTGGGGACGTTCTTGTCCGAAGTGACGTGGATGCGCGGGCGACCGAACTGCGCGAGCTGCAGCAGGTTGCCGTCCACCTTGCCGCTCGCGGCGAACGCGCCAGCCGACGTCGCAAACAGGCCGAGAGCGGCCACGGCACCAACGATGAGGGTCTTGGTCAGCATAATTCTCTCCTATCTTCAGGATTGATGGATAGTAATCCAAAGCGGATGTAGAGAATTTCTTTGGTTCGTCTGCATTCGTGCTTTGAACTATTAATTGATAACACGAGATTTTGCGATTTTCTAAGTGATTATGGATTCAATTCTGAAGAATTGGGCTACGCATGAAATTTGATGGCTACCTCAGAAATAAATGTCGCAAATATCAGAATGATGTCGTGCTTTGGATATCATATGGATCACCCACGGAGCAGTATATCGAATTATGGTTGACAAATTTTGTTTATACTATTTGATAATTATTCAATAAATATTGAATAATATGACTACTTCTGTAATAATATCGCTACGGCCGAAATAAATGTCGTGATCAACCAAGTGATGCCGCTGCCGAGATATCTGAAAGCCCGCACGGCAAGCAGGATAAGAGGCGCTGTCGACCTCGTCGGCAGCCATCGCAGGGGGCCGGCCACTCGGATGCCCGGCTTGCGGGCCCTGACTTGGAAACTCTCTTGAATGGTGATGTCGATGCCGGTCGCCGCAACGGCGTCAACCGGTCCAACGTCCGGCAACGGATCATCGCGCCTGAAGAGCGTGGCCTTCTGGCGGCAATCCCGATCTGGAAGGCGGCCTGCGGTCGATGGCGCAAATCTTGCCCCGTGCGGAGATGGCGAAGCCTGTGCCTGGCAAGAGATCGGCAGCATGCGGCGAGACCGGCGGGTCGTGGCGACTCGCGTCTCGGCGTCATTGAATCAATGGCTCGGGTGGCCAGGCGTGCCGGTCGGCGTCGGCCATCGGAGATCAGGCGCGGCGTCGCCGAAGCTGCAGCAGCCGGGACAGATCGGCGACATCAAGGTGGATCAGACTTTGCCCGACCATGTCGCCGGGAGTTCGCCGGCCGGTGCCGAAGCACATGCCGCCATGCTCGAGCCCCTCGCCGGCCGGCCGGGAGTGGAAATTCGGATTTGCCGGAACTCGGCATTGCGACGACGATCACGCAAGGGCTGTCGATTGTGGCGGCTCTTGACTGGCGGACATCATGCCGATCCGGGATCTGGGGACCCGGCGCTCCAATGCTTGCGCAAGCATCACTCACGCCCGCGCTGATGGTCACGCTCCGCCGCGCGGACCTCAGCGATATCCTGAGGATGCGTCAGGTTAAAATAACGGATCATGCCATCTGCTGTCACCCCCGGCCTGCCACTCGCGATGCTCTCCAACGCTCCTCGCAGGCGGGCCTCCGGCGCACGCGGGCCTTCACCAGCCGCCACGCGTTGCTCCATCGCCTGCACTTGGGCAGTGTCCTCAGGATGGGAGAGGCCGAACCCTCTCGTCACGTATGCTGCCGTTGCCCCGGCCGCCATGAAGTCCAGCGCTTCTTGCATGGTGGCCGCCGACACGCGCGGGCCGACACCGGCCGCCACCTGCCGCTCCAGCTCACGCGCTTCCGCAATATCGAGAGGATGAGTCAGGTGGAAATGAAAGATGGCACCATCCGTTGTCACGCCGCGCGCCATGGCATCCCGCACCTCTTGCATCGTCTCGGCCGATGCGCGCGGCCCTTCGACGGCGGCCAAGCGCGCCACCAACGCATGCACCTCCGCAATATCATCGGGATGCGTCAGAACCTGCCCTCTGAAATTATGACCTCCAATCACCCATGCCGGCGTCGCGCCAAGCCCCACGGTCGCCAGCGCTGCTTGCATGATCGCTGCCGGCGCACGTCCATCCGCCCGTGCCTGTCCGTCCGCAGCCGCCCGGGGTGGGGCGGCGCTTTGGTCGACGCGCGCGAACCCCAATGCATCCAGCATGACCTCCCGGCCGAAGAACATCGGCCCGATATTGCGGGCGGAGGCGCAGAGCTGCGACAAAAGCGTTCTCGCCGTCTCCCGGGACTGCTGGTCCTCGGCTGTCCCGGCCATATCCCGGAACAACCGCAGGATCGGCCCGAAGCGCTCTTCGCCGCGATTGCCGCGCGTTTCGTTCAGGTCCAGGCCCGGGTCGATGAAGCTGCCGATGACCAGGCAGCCCATCAAGCGCCCCAGTTCCTCGGGCGTCCGCTGCCCCCTCGATCCCTGGGTCAGATCGGGTCCCGCCTCCCCCGGCTGCCGCTCCCGGCCCACGTCTTCAAAGACGGCGGAGGCAACTGCCGCTGCGATGTCACGGCATTGGTCTGCTGATGATGAAGAGGCCGACAGAAGCGCGAGTATGGCGTCGGCATGCTGCCGCCATTGGTCATTGGGCACTTCGGCATGAATGGCATGGATGGCCCCGATGTCCCCCTGCCGGATGGCCCCCTGCAGCGCCCTGGCTGCGCGTCCGCCTTCGGCGGGACGCTGCGCCGGGCGTTGTCCGGCAGGACGCGGCTGGCGCCCCGTTGCCTGCCCCGTGAAGTCGAGAAGCTCCCGGAGGGAAACGCGAACCCCTTGTGCCTGTGCTGCGTCAAGTTGATTGTCGTTAATGAACTGGGTGACCAGGTAGTCGGGGATCTCTCCGTTGCCGGCGAGCCGGTGGAGGCTGCTGGCCTCGGCGCTGTCGAGCCATCCGGCGAACGCGGTCAACCTCGTCACGATGGCCCCGCGGGCGTCCGGTCCTCGTGAACCGCGGACACTGCCACCAAGATTATGGATGAGCGTGAAATCAGTCAGGCGAGCGGTGGCGGCGGCGATTTGCGCGCCCTGTTGCTGTCGCTGGCTGTCGGATGCCGGCCACCTCTCGCGGGTGTAGCGATCCAACAGCTCGGGTGAGATCGTTCGGCTGGCGGCAAGGTCGGATAAGCTTCGATTGCCGCTGCTGGCCAGCCACTCGGCGAAGGAACTGAGTGCGGCCGCATGCGTCTCGGCATTGACCGGCCAACTCTCGCCGAAGCGGTTGATCAACGACTGATCTGCCGGGGCATTGCCGAGCTGCCCGCGCGGCTGCACTTACGGCAGAATGCTGCCAGGCGGCCAATAGCCGACGCTCACCTGCTCCACGCCCGGTAGGCCCACATAGTGGTTTACGGCCTGCTGCAGCGTGGTACCGACGATCGGCTGGGAAAATTCTCCATCCGGGCCGGGCATGCTGGAGATCTCCCGCCAGCCGGTTCCTTCATCGCCGCGCAAGGCCAGGATGTGCGCGCTTCTGGTGCGAGTCGCCGGATTCATCGAAATGAGATGGATGATCGCGCGGGGCGGGCCAATGCGATTGTTGAGGCGGGACGGCGCGGGTGATGCTCTGCCATAATCTCTGGTCGAAATCTCGGGGAGGCCGAGATCGCTCACCATACCGACCAACTCCTCGACGGTGACGCCGCCTCCGGCCACGGTCTCGTGGTTTGAGACCGGACCACCGATCGCGGCATTGAGCGCATGCGAGGCGCAGGTGTTCACCGCCCCGCGCCTGGGGCGGTCGAACGCGATCTGGACCTCCTGGTAATAGGGGGCGTCGGCCCGCGGGGGGAGAACCCGCGCCGGGATGACGGGACGGGCCGCGGGCACTGATGGAACCACCCGGGGAGCGGCCCGGGAAGATGACGGCCCGACTTCGAAATCGCGCGGACGGCCCTGCGTGGATGTTCGGCGAGGACGTGCTGCGCGATCCTGGTCTGCGGTGCCCGGCCGCGTCGCCGGTGCGGGGGGATAGCCACCACGGTCGGGGGCTGCAACCTGTGCCTGGTTGGTGGGGCGAGGCATGGACGTTGACGGTGCCGCCGTCCGGGAGGACGTCGGAGCGACGTCGAAATCGTTCCCACGGCCCCGCGTGGATGGACGGCGAGGACGCACGGCGCGATCCTGCTCTGCCGGGATCGACCGCGTCGGATCGGGGGGATAGGTACTACGTTGGGGGGCGGCGCCCTGTGCCCGGTTGGCGGAGCGAGGCGTGGGCTCTGACGTTGTCACCGTCCGGGACGACGGCCCGATGTCGAAATTGCGCGGACCGCCCTGCGTGGATGTGCGGCGAGGACGCGCTCCGCGATCCTGCCCTGCTGTGACCAGCGCCGGCGCCGGTGTGGAGGGATAGCCCACAACCTGACCAGATCCAGGGCCTGCAACCTGTGCCGGGTTGGCGGGGCGGGGCATGGGCGTTAACGCCGTCCGGGAGGACGTCGGCCCGATGTCAAAATCGGGCTGACGGCCCTGCGTGGATGCTCGGCGAGGACGCGCTCCGCGATCCTGCCCTGCTGTGCCCGGCCGCGGCGCCGCATCGGATCGGGTCGCTGCGTTGTTCGGCGCGACGCGTTCCAGCTCTATGAGCTCGCCATCGCCGCCATCATTCGTGCCAGACGAGAAGCATCCGCAACATGCATTAAGCCAACTTTTCACCAGTTCTGGCAATGGCATGGTGCCTCCTCGCGGTCTGGCCGCTATATACTGTCGATTCCGGATAATGCCGATTCTGGCCATCAGTGCCGCCTGCGCCTCAGACGAAATACTCGCCTTAAGACACAGAAAAGCCGCCAGCGCGGCTCTTGTTTTTACAGCACTGAAGTTACTTTGGGGGCACCTCTCCTGTCCGACAGTACAGTCGACAGCTCAGATTGCCCAGCCCACGGCTTTCGGCGTGGGAACAGGGATCCGAGACAGGGCCTCACATTAACTGCTCCTGAGCTCGGTTGGCCCGAGCTCAAGAGCAGTTTTAGATTACGGGCAAGCCCGCGAGCAAATAGCCACCTGGACATTCTTGTTGACGGCCGGCACGGCCTCGGCCGACGCCTTATTTGTGTTGACGGTCGAGAGCTTGAGGACTGCGGCGTCATTCTTGTACGCCGGACCGTTGGAGGCGATCGCTCCAGCGGACAGCGTGAACAGGGAAACGGCCGCGATGGCACCCATGAGGATGGACTTGGACAGCATTTTGGTCTCCCAGAGGTTTTAGAGTTGATAACAACGCCCAAGTACTGGAGCGAGATCAATTCAATTCTGAGGGGGCTCGAAGGCCGCCACAGATCCAGCCTGGACAATTATTGGATAGCATGACTCCAACAGCGGTCCTAAACGATATTCACCGGATTTTCCCACTATCCGGCTACTGCCGTAATAGACTACTGCCGTAATATCAAAGGGTACGGTTAGAAAAGGGTACGGTTAGAATCGGGTAGCCGGGGCAGAATCCCTGGCATTCAGCTGGGAGCCGCGGCGATGACGAGATCGGCGAGTGGAGGGATGGGTTCAATTGGGGCTACGGGCAGCGACCTACTGCAGCGTCTCGATGCCGGAACGGTCCTCGACCGGCCGGAGCACGAACTGCTCACCTTGCCGAGCGGGCCGGCTACCAGGCGGCCGACTTGTCCCGTGAGACCAGTTCCGGCGCGAGTTCCGAGACCGGGGCGGACATTTTCCTGAAGATCTGACGCAGTTCTGATGGTGCAAGCGCAGGGATGTTCCCGGTTTGTCCCCTTAGCGTGGTTTTCTGCCCGTTCTATGTCGTCACCCCATCCCGACCTTGCCGGCGACGCGCTGGCCAGCAGGGGAGGGGAGGGGTGCAGGGCAGTCCGCGACTTGGCGTTGCTGCTGATCGGGTTCGTCGGCGGCTTCCGCCGGTCCGAACTCGCAGCCTTCGAACTCCGGGATGTGTCGTTTTCGGCCGAGGGCCTGGTGCTGTTCGTCGGTCGCTCCAAGGCGGATCAGGAACGACACGGCGCCGAGGTCGGCATCGAGGCGGTGCCGGCCTCGCCGCTCTGCGCGGTCACTGCCTTGCAACGCTGGCTCGCGGCCCGTGGCGACGCGCCTGGCGCGCTGTTCTGCCTTCTCGACCGCGGCGGAAACCTCGTCACCGGCACCAGCGGCCACCTGCTGCCGGTTGACCCGGGCGCGATCGCGCGTCTGGTCAAGCGCGTCATCGCCCGCACCGGCGTCGGTCCGGAGGAATTCTCGGCGCACAGCCTGCGCGCTGGCATGATGACCGCGGCCGACCTGCTGGGCATCCCCCTCGACAAGGCGATGGAGCACGGTCGCTGGAAGAGCTACGCCTCGGCCTGGATCTACCGCCGGCACGAGAGCCTCTGGGTTGGGAATTTTACGGGGAGATTGCTCGCAGGCAAATGGGCCGGAGGAGACGGCGCCAATGGCCGGATTGTCCCCTTTGCCGTCATCGGGAGGCCTTCCAGAGCGCTCCGAAGCGGACGTTGCTCTTCACTGTGCTGGCTCCCTATACCGGACGTCGGGCTGGCGGCCGCTCGGTCCCCACTGCTGACCTTCGGAGCCCTCCCGAACTCTTCCGGACCAGACGTTTCCTCAACTGGCAGGTTCAACAAACCGAACATACAGGACAGGTGCTGCTGGTCCCCGGCGGTGGCCGCCGTGTTCGGCCATGGTGACGTGCAACGGCGCCAAGAATCAGATCCGCGCTATTTGGCCAGCGTGTAGGCGATGACGTAGTCGCCGACCTTGGTGCCGAACGAGCCGTGGCCGCCGGCGGCGGTGACAACGTATTGGTGGCCGTCGACGGCGTAGGTCATCGGTGTCGACTGCCCGCCGGCCGGCAGGCGGTCTTCCCACAACTGGTCGCCATTGGTCACGTCATAGGCGCGGATGTAGTAGTCCTGCGTCGAGGTCAGGAAGGCGACGCCGCCGGCCGTGGTCATCGGCCCGCCCAGGCTGGGCACGCCCATCTTGATCGGGATCGGCACCGGCGCGTTGTCGCGGATGGTGCCGTTCCGGTGCATCCAGGCGATCTTCATCGTCTTGAGGTCGATCGCGGCCATATAGCCCCAGGGCGGCCGCATGCAGGGCAGCCCGACCGGCGACAGGAACGGGTGCAGCACGACGCCATAGGGCGTGCCGTACATCGGCTGCACGCCGATCTCGCTGCCCGAGGGATGCGCGTCGTTCGGCGCCGCCGGGTTGTCGGGGCCGCGGGGAATCAGCTTGGAAACGAAGGGGATGGCGATCGGGTTGGCGATGGCGATCTGCCTGACAGGATCGACCGCGATGCCGCCCCATTCGAACATGCCGAGATTGCCGGGGAAGACCAGGGTGCCCTGCAGCGAGGGCGGGGTGAACGTGCCCTCATAGCGCATCTGGTGGAACAGGATGCGGCAGGCCAGCTGGTCGAAGATGGTCGCGCCCCACATATCGGCGCCGGTCAGCAGCTTCTCCGGCCGGAAGGTGAGTTCGGAGAAGGGCTGGGTCGGCGACAGCCGGTCGCCCGGGGCAGGGCCCTGCGGCACCGGCCGCTCCGGCGCGGGCACGATCAGCTCGCCGGTGCGCCGGTCGAGCACGAAGAGGTTGCCGGTCTTGGCCGGCTGCAGGATGGCGGGGCGCGGGCCATCCGGCCCGGCCAGATCGACCAGGGTGGGCTGCGACGGCAGATCCATGTCCCAGAGGTCGTGATGCACCGTCTGGTAGGACCAGACGCGCTTGCCGGTGTTGATGTCCAGCGCCACCAGCGCGCTCGAATACCGCTCCGATTCCGGGGTGCGGTTGCCGCCCCAGATGTCGGGC
>NZ_JBYRFX010001105.1:0-2199 GCF_057815775.1 Inquilinus sp. | reverse complement strand
CCGGGGCACGGAAGCGCTCGTCCTGCTCGATGGGCCCGAGGCCGAGCGCCCGGCAGACCGCGCTCCAGCGATGGTTGTAGATCCAGATGCAGACCCAGCCGTCGCGGCAGCGCACCTGGCCGGCCGGGATGTTCGGGTCGCCCCGGCCCTTCACCGTGCCGTTGTAGATATGCTGCAGCACATAGGGGAAGCACATCGCCGCGGCGGTCTCGGCCTCGTCCACGGTCACGGCCTGGCCCAGCCCGGTCCGTTCCCGGGCGAACAGGGCGGCGGTGACGCCGACATAAGCGGCGACGCCGGCGGCGAAGGAGGCGCGGCGGCCGCAGCCATGGAGCGGCTCGCGGCCATGGGCGCCGTTGTTGTGCATCATGCCGGACAGGGCCTGCAGCACGATCTCCGGCCCCTTCCAGGCGGCAAGCGGGCCGTCGGCGCCGAAGGGGCTGACCACCACGGCGACGCAGCGCGGGCTGAGGCCCAGCACGTCCCGCGGCGCGGATCCCGGCGGCAGAATCGCGACATCCGCACCGCGCAGCAGCCCCTCCAAGGCCTGGCGCCCGGCGGCGCTGGCGGAGTCGAAGCAGACCGAGCGCTTGCCTGTGTTGAGATGAAAGAACAGCAGCGACCCGCGGTCGCCCGCATCGCTGAAGGGCGGCAGGCGCCGGAGCGCCGACCCCTCCGGCGGCTCGACCAGCACGACCTCGGCGCCGAAATCGGCCAGCAGCCTGGCGCAGTACTGCCCGCCGACGGTCTCGGACAGGTCGACCACGTTGAGCCCGGCCAGTGCAGACATGGCAGCGCCGCCTCCCCCGACTTTCCCTTTGGCCAGGACGATATCGAGTCTTGCATCCGTATGCAACACGCCGCCATAGTGCCGCAAGCAGGAACGACGGCGGCCGGGGCAGGCTTCCGCCCGCGCCCGTGCTATGGCTGCCGCAGGCGACAGCGAGGGGAAGCGACCTTGAGTTCCGGAGATCTGCGCAAACCGGTCACCGCGCGCCAGCTGGCCCGGATGATCGGCGTCAGCCAGTCCGCGGTCTCGCGCGCCTACACGCCCGGCGCCTCGATCTCGAGCGACATGCGCCAGCGGATCCTGTCGATGGCGGACAGCCTGGGCTACAGCCCCAACGCCATCGCCAGCACCCTGTCGAAGCGGCGCAGCAACATCGTCGGCATCGTCGTCTCGGCGATGCAGAATCCGTTCTACCCGGTACTGATCGAGAAGCTGTCGCGCGGCCTGCAGCAGGTCGGCCAGCAAAGCCTGCTGTTCAACCTGACCCATGGCGCCGACATCAAGCAGCAGTTGGCCGCCCTGCGGCAGTACAGCGTCGACGCCGTCGTCATCGTGTCGGCCGCCCCCCTCTCCGGCGCGGCGCTGAGCTGGGCGACCGAGGGCCGCACGACGATCATGATCAACCGCATCGTGCCGGATTCGGGTCTGAGCAGCGTCTGCTGCAACAATGCCGACGGCGCCCGTGCCATCGCCGACCATTTCCATGCGCTCCGCCGCCGCCGGGTCGCCTTCGTCGCCGGCGTGCCACATGCCAGCGCCAATCTCGAACGGCAGCACGCCTTCATCGCCCGCCTGGCCGAGCTGGGCATGACCCTCACCGCCTCCGTCTCGGGCGGCGAATACAGTTACGAGGCCGGCTATCGCACGGCGCTCGAAGTCGCGCGCGCCGCCCGCACCGAGGCGATCTTCTTCGCCAACGACATCCTGGCGATCGGCGGCATCGACGCGCTGCGGGACGAGATGGGCCTTTCCGTGCCCGGCGACATCGCGGTCGCGGGTTTCGACGACATCGCCATGGCCGGCTGGCCGCGCTATTCGCTGACCACCTTCCGCCAGCCGCTCGACGCGATGGTCGAGCGGACTGTCCAGCTGGTGACCGGCAAGGCGGAACCGGCCGAGACCGGCATCCACCTGCTGCCGGGCGAGCTGGTCGTCCGAAAGACCACCGCGGGGTGAGGTCAGGAGACGACACAGGCGAGCCGACAGCGTCATCTCACACCGTCTCGTGCGGCGCTTCGGACCGCATCCATTTCCTGCCGCCGGCTGTAGCGGAGTGCCTGTCCGTCAGCCTGCGCATCTAGGCAATCCGCACCACCACAACGTCCCGCGGCGGCAGGACCACTTCGCCATCTTCGATGCGGGCGCTCTCGGCCGCCCAGTGAGCCTCGCCGAGCCGGGTCGTTCCATAT
>NZ_JBYRFX010001104.1:0-3795 GCF_057815775.1 Inquilinus sp. | reverse complement strand
TCCGGCGATGGCGGCGACAATGTCCTCGAAGGCGTCGCGGGAGCCGACATACTGTACGGCCGCGCCGGCACGGACATCGCCTCCAATGCCGGATCCGCCGCCGGGGTGGCAGTGCAGATGACCGGCGGCGGATCGGGGCAGCCCACCGGGGTCGGCATCGGCACCGGCGGCGACGCGGCGGGAGACCGGCTCTACGACATCGAGAACGTCCTCGGCTCGGCCCATGCCGACAGGATTTCCGGCGACCACAATGACTCTGCCCTGTGGGGCAATGGCGGCGACGACGCGCTCTACGGCAATGGCGGAAACGATTCGCTCGACGGCGGGGCCGGCAACGACCGCCTTGTCGGCGGGGCCGGGGCCGACATCATGGTCGGCGGCGACGGCATCGACACGGCCTATTACCATGACGACCGGGACGGCGGGATCTCGGCCGACCTCGATGCCCATCGCGGATCGCGCGGCACGGCCGCGGGCGATACCCTCTACGGCATCGAGAACCTGTATGGCAGCGATTACCGCGACGTGCTCACCGGCGACGACGCCTCGAACGTTCTGACCGGCGGCCACGGCGACGATGTCCTGACCGGACGGGGTGGCGCCGATATCTTCGCGCCGGGCGAGACAGGCGGGTTCTTTCCGTCCTCGGGCTGGGAGGTCGACACCATCACCGACTTCTCCCGGGTCCAGGGCGACAAGATCGACCTTCGGCCGATCGACGCCGATGGCAATGCCGCCAATGGCGACACCGCCTTCACCATCGTCACCGGCGGCGTGTTCACCGGCGCGGGGCATGAGGCGATCATGCGCTTCATCGACGGCGGCACGGAGGTTCTGCTCGATATCAACGGCAACGGCCTGGCCGAGATGGTGATCAAGGTCCAGGGCTTCTCGCTGGCCGCATCCGACCTGCTGCTGTGAGCCGGCCCGCCCCGGCCGTTGCGCAGAAGGGCCGTTTCTGCTAGACGACCGCGCTTGCGCAACGATTGCGTGCGCATACAGCCACGCCGGCACCCCTGGAGGCCGGCGTCTTTATTCGAGGAGAGACCTATGGCCGACACCATCAAGATCACGGCCGAGGCGCGGGACCGAGCCGGTAAGGGGGCAGCACGGGCAGCGCGTCGGGCCGGGATGATTCCGGGCGTCATCTACGGCGACAACAAGCCGCCGGTGCTGTTCAACGTCAACGCCCAGTCGCTGCTGAAGATCCTGCGCGACCCCGCCGCCTTGACCCACATCTACGACATCGAGATCGGCAAGGACCGGCACCACGTGCTGGCGCGCGACATCGCGCTCGACCCGGTCAGCGACAAGGCGATCCACCTGGACTTCCTGCGCGTCAGCGACAAGACCACGGTCCATGCCGACGTGCCGGTGCACTTCATCAATGAAGAGGCATCCCCCGGCATCAAGCGCGGCGGTGTGCTGAACATCGTGCGCCACGATGTCGAGCTGGTCTGCCGCGCCGAGGCGATCCCGGAATTCCTGTCGCTGGACTTGACCGGTGCCGAGATCGGCGATTCGCTGCGCATGAGCGCGATCAAGCTGCCGGACGGTGTCCGCGCGGCCGTCGCCGACCGCGACTTCGTGATCGCCACCGTCGCGGCGCCGTCGGCGGTCCGTGCCGAGGAGGCCGAAGCGGCCGCCGCGGCCGCGACCGGCGCCGCCGAGGCCCCGGCCAAGGAGCCGGCCGCGAAGGCCTGATCCGAAGCCTGAGCTGGCTGGGAGATATCGATGCTGCTGTTCGTCGGCCTCGGCAATCCCGGCCAGCAATATGCCTACCACCGGCACAATGCCGGGTTCATGGCGCTCGACGACATCGTCGAGCGCCATTCCTTTTCGCCCTGGAAGCTGAAGTTCCAGGGCCGGCTGTCGGAAGGCCGCCTCGGCGTCGAGCGGGTGCTGGCGCTGGAGCCGATGACCTATATGAACGAGAGCGGCCGGTCGGTCGGCGAGGCGATGCGCTTCTACAAGCTGCAGCCCGCCGATGTCGTCGTGTTCCATGACGAGCTCGACCTCGCGGCCGGCAAGGTCCGGGTCAAGAAGGGTGGCGGCACCGCCGGCCACAACGGCCTGCGCTCGATCGGCGCCCATATCGGCCCGGAGTTCTGGCGCGTGCGCATCGGCATCGGCCATCCCGGCCACAAGGACCGGGTGCATGGCTGGGTGCTGAGCGACTTCGCCAAATCCGACGAGGCGTGGCTGGACCCGCTCATGGAGGCCATCGCCAAGGCGGCGCCGCTGCTGGCCGAGAACGCGGCGGAGAAGTTCATGACCCAGGTCGCCCAGAACACCCAGGCAGCGTGACCGGGGCCTTTGCTGCACCGCACGACGACCCTCTTGATTCGATCGTTCCGGTGGCGCATCATTTTTCTTACGTGGTCGGCATAGCCGGGAACGCGTATTGGCCAGCCGCAACGCCCTTGCGGCGACCTCCGCCAGAATGGCAACCCGGCATCGTCGGGTGAGCCTGCGGACCAGAGAGCAAAACGAGGAGCCGCCTTTGTGCGGCTCCTCTACTTTTGGGCTCTTGGGCCTAGCGCCGCGGGATCGGGTTCTGCGCCACGACCGTGCTGGCCGGGTCGACGCATTGGAAGCCGACATAGTTCCACTCCCGGTCGGTCGCCAGCGCGACGCGCCCGGTGCGGGCACAGACGGCGTCGCCCGCGGCCTGCGCCCCCACGACGTTGCGTTCGTTCAGCGTGTTCACCACCACGAAGTTCTTCGGCATGGGCGGCGGCGTGCAGGCCCCGGCGAGCAGCGCCGCGGACAATAGGCAGGTCAATCGCACCGGCGGGCTCCTGCAATCGGGCTTGAAATCAAACATCGTCTATTCGATAGATCTGAACGCCGACAGGATTCCAAAGTTCCAGCCGGCCGCCAAGCCGCCGCGTTTGGGGACCCAATCGGCCTCTGCGGGCTAACCGGCCACCGCCAGCCGGCGGTAGGACAGCGCCTCGGCGATCTGGGCCCGGCCGATGCGCTCGGCGCCGGTCAGGTCGGCCAGGGTGCGGGCCACCCGCAGCACCCGGTGATAGCCGCGGGCGGACAGGCGCAGACGCTCCGCCGCCTGGGTCAGCAGCACGCCGCCGGCGACGTCGGGCGTGGCCACCCGCTCCAGCACCGCCCCGTCGGCCTCGGCGTTGGTGGCGATGCCGTCGCCGGCATAGCGCGCCGCCTGGATCTGCCGCGCGGCGGCGACCCGGGCGGCCACCTCGGCCGTGCCCTCGGCCGGCGGCGGCAGCGACAGGTCGGCGGCCGACACGGCGGGCACGTCGACATGCAGGTCGACCCGGTCGAGCAGCGGGCCGGACAGGCGCGACTGGTAGTCCTGGCCGCAGCGCGGCGCCCGGCCACAGCCCAGGCCGGGGTCGCCGAGATGGCCGCAGCGGCACGGGTTCATCGCCGCCACCAGCAGCACCCGGGCCGGGTAAGTGACATGGGAGTTGGCCCGGGCGATCACGGCACGGCCGCTTTCCATCGGCTGCCGCAGCGATTCCAGCGTGGCGCGGGCGAATTCCGGCAGCTCGTCCAGGAACAGCACGCCGCGATGGGCCAGCGAGATCTCGCCCGGCCGGGCCCGATGGCCGCCGCCGATCAGGGCGGGCAGCGAGGCGGAATGGTGCGGGTCGCGGAACGGCCGGCGCCGCATCAGCCGCCCGCCCTCAAGCAGGCCTGCCACCGAATGGATCATCGAGACCTCGAGCGCCTCGGCCGGCGACAGCGGCGGCAGCAGATCGGGCAGCCGCGCCGCCAGCATCGACTTGCCGGAGCCCGGGGGGCCGATCATCAACA
>NZ_JBYRFX010001103.1:0-3267 GCF_057815775.1 Inquilinus sp. | reverse complement strand
AGGTCCCAGGGGTTGCGCGCCAGCTTGTGGAAGCTGGAGAGGCCGGAGGACAGCATGCCGTAATCCGGCATGGTGGTCTTGGCCAGGATCACCGCGCCGGATTCGCGCAGCCGCGCCGCCGGCGGGGCATCTTGTGCCGCCGGCACCAATGTCGTCGCAGCGGTGCCGACCGGCACCGGCACGCCCTTGGTCGCGATGTTCTCCTTGATCGTCACCGGCACGCCGTCGACCGGGCCGAGCGGCCGGCCCTCGGCCCAGCGCGCGGTCGAGGCCGCGGCGGCGGCCCGGGCACCGGCCGGGTCGAGCGCCCACAGCGCCTGCAGCTGCGGCTCCCACGCCTCGATCCGCTGCAGCACCGCCTCGGTCACCTCGACCGGCGACAGGCTGCGGTCGCGGTAGCGGGCGACGAGATCGACGGCGGAGAGATCGGCAAGCGAGGTCATGCGTCACCGGCTGAGCAAGAGGACGGATGTCCTGCCCAGATAACCGGAAATCCGGTCGGGCACCAAGCCGAATTGCCCGGCGCGCCGGAACCGGGACGGCAGGGATCTGCCGTCCCGGGGCGGCAACCGCGGCTACAGAACGAAGTCGCCCGCGACGAGGGTGATCCGTCCGGAGAGGACGATTTGGAAGTCGGACGTGCCGTCGCCATTGACGTCGCCGGCGATGGTGGTGGTGTCCGCCGAGGCCGCATAGCGCAGTTCGCCGGCATGGTGGGTGAAGATGGTCGAACCGATGAAGCGGAAGGCCTGGTCGCCGGCCACGGCGGTGTTGGCGTCGATCGCCGACAGGTCGATCTTGTCGCCCTGGGCGTGGGAGAAGTCGGTGATCCGGTCGGCATTGGCGCCGACCGCGCTGTGGCTGGCGGCGGAGAACACGAAGCGGTCGGCCCCGGCCAGCCCGGTCAGGACATCCTTGCCGGCCCAGCCGTTCAGCACATTGGCCAGGATGTTGCCGGTGATGGTGTCGGCCCCCTGGCTGCCATTGACGTTCTCGATGCCGAAATAGCTGTCGCCCTGGGCCTCGCCGCCGCTGCCGGCCTGCAGGTTGAGGTTGACGGTCACCCTGGTCGCGCTGGTGGTGTAGCTGACCGTGTCGATGCCGGCGCCGCCGTCCAGCCGGTCGGCCCCCGCGCCGCCGCGGAGCACGTCGTTGCCGTTCCAGCCCTGCAGCACATTGGCGCCGGCATCGCCCGAAAGCGTGTCCCTGCCTTGGCTGCCGGAGAGGTTCTCGATCGAGACCAGAGTGTCGCCCTGGGCTTCGCCACCCGTGCCCTTGCCGATGGAGAGATCGACCGAGACCCCGGCGGTGCCGTCGTAATAGCTGGCGGTGTCGACGCCCGCGCCCCCGTTGAGTCCGTCCGCCCCACCGCCGCCGCGCAGGACATCGTCGCCGTCCCCGCCGGTCAGGATGTTGGCGGCGCTGTTGCCGGCCAGGGTGTTGTTGGACGCATTGCCGTAGAGGGTGAAGACGCCGGTTCCGCCGATCGTGCCGTTCTCGACATTGACAGGCAGGATATAGAAGGACGCCGGCCCGGGCACGGGAACGATCAGGATGGTGTCGATGCCGCCATCGGCGCTTTCGATAACCTGATCATAGAGCCATTGGATGATGCCGCTGCCGCTGATGAAGACCACCGTCACGTCGGCCAATCTGTAAGTGTCGTTGCCCGAGCCGCCGGCCAGCGCGTCGAACCCCACGCTTCCGTCTAGAAAGTTGGCCGCCGACGAGCCGGTCAGCGTATCGCCGTAGGCGGAGCCGACCAGATTCTCGATCGAGACCAGGACATCGCCGGCGGCGTCGCCGCCGCTCCCCGTGCCGGCCCCGAGGTCGATCGCGACGGCGGCGCCGCTGGCCTCATAGCTGACCACGTCGATCCCCGTGCCGCCGTCGAGCCGGTCGGCTCCGGCACCGCCCACGAGGGTGTCATTGCCGGCGCCGCCGAACAGTGTGTTGGCACCGGCCGTGCCGGTCAGCGTGTCGTTGAAGGCGCTGCCGGCGAGGCTTTCGATCGACATCAGCACATCGCCCGCGGCCGTGCCCCCGGCCGCCGTCCCCGCCGCGAGGTCGATCGTGACGGCGGCGGTGCTGTCGCTGTAGCTGGCGGTATCGAACCCGTCCCAGCCGTCGAGGCGGTCGGCCCCGGCGCCGCCCCTCAGGCGATCGTCACCCTGGTCCCCGAGCAGGGTGTTGGCGGCGGCGTCGCCGATCAGCGTGTCGTTAAATATGCTGCCAAGAAGAATCTCGATCGAGACCAGGGTGTCGCCCTGGGCGCTGCCGCCACTCGCCGTGCCGGTCCCGAGATCGGCGACGACGGCGAAGAGGCTGTCGACGTATGAGGCCGTATCGATGCCGGCGCCGCCGTCGAGGCGGTCGGCCCCGAGGCCGCCACGCATCGTATCGCCGCCGTTCAGGCCCTTGAGCGTGTCGTTGCCGGCGCGGCCCACCAGGGTGTTGTCGTCGTTGTTGCCGTTGAGGGCGTTGTCGAGGTCGTTACCGAACAAGTCGAAGGCGCCGTCGCCGCTGATGTAGCCGGCCTCGACATTGTCGGGCAGCGTATAATAGCTCGCATTCACATCCGCCTCGACCACGACGCTGTCGTAGCCGCCATTCGCGGCCTCGACGACCTCGTCGTAGCCGCTGGCTGACACACCGGCGATGACGAAGATGCTGGTGCTGGTCAGCCGGTAGTCGTCGTTGCCGGCGCCGCCGGCCAGCGTGTCGTGGCCGCCGCCGCCGGAGAGCAGGTCGTTGCCGGCACCGCCTTCCAGCGAATCCTCGCCATCGCCTCCATACAGCGAGTCGTCGCCCGACCCGCCGACCAACGAATCATTGCCGTCCTCGCCGGTCAATGTGTTGGCCAGCGCGTTGCCGGTCAGGTTGAAGCCGTCATCCGACATGACGAAGCCGTATTCGATATTGTCGGCCAGGATGTAGCTGCTGAGATGGGCGGTGGCCGCGATGTAGACTATATCCGTGCCGGCGCCGGCCGCCTCGACGAGCTTGTCGTAGCGATAGGCGACAGCGCCGCCCGAGCTGTAGGAGCTTTCGTCGATCAGATAGTAGAGGTCGTCGCCGGTGCCGCCCGCCAGCGTGTCGTAGGCCGTCGGGATGGGAAGCGTGCCCGGCGGCACGTCCCCGATCAGGACATCGTTGCCGGCCCCGCCGTTCAGGGTATCGGCGCCGCCGGACCCGATCAGCTGGTCGTTGCCGGCCAGGCCGTTGATGATATCCGCATCGAGGGTGCCGAAGAGTTCGTCGCCATCG
>NZ_JBYRFX010001102.1:0-2755 GCF_057815775.1 Inquilinus sp. | reverse complement strand
CAGGCGGTGGTTCTCCCGCTTCACCACCGGCAGGCAGTAGTAATGCGGCCGCACCCCGCCGACGAGCAGGTCGTTGCGGTTCAGCACCAGGTGCTGCGGTGTGATCGTGGCGCCGACCCGGCCGTCGCCCTGGTCGAGCACGAAGTCGACCCCGTCCTGGGTGGTGACGTGCTCCATGACGATCCGCAGCTCCGGGAAATCCGCGCGGATCGGCTGCAGGTGGCGCTCGATGAACACCGCCTCGCGGTCGAAGATATCGATGTCAGGATCCACCACCTCGCCATGCACCAGCAGCGGCAGGCCGATCGCCTGCATCCGCTCCAGCACCGGCCGGACCTTGGCCAGGTCGCGCACACCGCCATGCGAATTGGTGGCGGCGCCCGCCGGGTATAGCTTCACCGCCGTCAGCACGCCCTCGTCCTGGCCGCGGGCGAGGTCGTCCGGATCGGTGCCTTCGGTCAGGTAGGCGACCATCAGCGGCGTGAAGCGCGCGCCGGCCGGCAGCGCCGCCAGGATGCGGTCGCGATAGGCCGCGGCGTCGGCGCTGGTCACGACAGGCGGCGTCAGGTTCGGCATGATGATGGCACGGCCGAAATGCGCCGTGCTGTGCGGCAGCACCGCCTGCATCATGGCGCCGTCGCGCAGATGCAGGTGCCAGTCGTCGGGGCGGCGGAGGGTCAGGTGATCGGGTTGGGTCGTCATGGCGAGGGTCCCTGAAGCGGCGGGCGGATCTTGGCCATGCGTTCTTTGGGACGCAAGCCCGCTTGCCAGATGGCTGCCCCAGCCCTAAGACGCGCAAACCCCTGCGCCGGAGCCCGCCATGATCCTCTCCACCAGCTTTGCCGACCGCAAGACCATCGCCAGCCTGACCGCCAAGGCGTTCCTGGAGACCAAGGCGATCCATTTCAACGCCGAGACGCCCTACAAGTTCACCTCCGGCTGGGCCAGCCCGGTCTACACCGACTGCCGTCGGCTGATCTCCTACCCCCGCGTCCGCGGCGCGCTGATGGACTTCGCCACCACGCTGATCCTGAGCGAGGTCGGGTTCGAGCAGATCGATGCGGTGGCGGGCGGCGAGACCGCCGGCATCTCCTACGCCGCTTGGATCGCCGACCGGCTGGCGCTGCCGATGCAGTATGTCCGCAAGAAGCCGAAGGGCTTCGGCCGCAACGCCCAGATCGAGGGCGTGCTGACCGAAGGCCAGCGGGTGCTGCTGGTCGAGGATCTGAACACCGACGGCCGCAGCAAGGCCAAGTTCTGCCAGGCGCTGCGCGACGCCGGCGCGGTGGTCGAGCACGTCTTCGTGCTGTTCAACTACGGCATCTTCAAGGACACGCCGAAGTTCTTCGAATCGATCGGCGTCCAGCTGCACGCCCTGGCCACCTGGTGGGACGTGCTGGAATTCTGCAAGACCGGCAACTACTTCGACGCCAAGACCCTGGATGAGGTCGAGAAGTTCCTGCACGACCCGGTGTCCTGGTCGGCCGCGCATGGCGGCATCGACGCGATGCCGACCGACTGAGCCGGCGCCCCGGGGCTCCGCCGGATCGTGACGAATCCGGCTCGCGCCCCTCAGATCGCGACGTGAAGCTGCAGCAGGCCGGGAAGGGTGCCGGGATCGCGGCGTCCGAATCCGCATTCGGTGGCGATGCCGAAATCGGCGGGCGCGTAGCGTTCGGCCACCTCCAGCCGGCGCCTGGTCCCTTCCAGCCCGTCGGTATCGTGCACCAGGCCGAGGAACAGCGTGCAGGTCGGCGGAAGGACGAGATTTGCCAGGGGCTCGAAATATGCCGGGTCGTGCCGGTCCTTCGGCACGGGGATATGGACCCAGTCCAGCCGTCGGCCCCCCGCCGCAACGGCATTCGCGATGCGCACGACCAGCGCGGTGTCCGCCGGCTCCTTGAAATGCTTGTGACCGGCATCGCCGTAGCAGAGGTGAAGACCGAGCTCGACCGCCGGCTCTATCCAGCCGGCCAGATGCCGCAGGCGCTGCACGATCCCGGCAAACGGATCGTCGAAATGGATCGGCAGCACGCCTTCCAATATGGCGATCTCGATCGCGACATCCCACTGGATGGCCAGCCGGTCATGCGGGATGCCGTCCTGGATCTCCTGCACCTCGAAGTGCAGGGCCGCCTCGTAGGATCGTTCGAGCTCGGCCTGGGAGTGCAGGTCGACGAAGCGGCCGACGACCGCGACGGGCGTCGGCAGGCTGACCTGGAATCGCTGCTCCGCCCGGATGAGGCCTTCGGCCTGCAATCGCTGGAAATCCTGCCAGGACCGCAGTGCGGCGTCGGCATAGCCCAGGCGGCCGAAGCGGACGTCGCCCCCATGTCCCGGCCGCAACCGGAACGACACGCCGGCCCCTCCGTCGGTCGGCTGCGCGGCCTCGATCCCCGGCGTCGCTTCGAAGACCGGACGCTGCCAGCGGATCCAGTTCGACCGCTCGCCGGTCTCCCCGTCGGTCAGCCGCCGGGCGCGAGGCCCCAGCGTGGCCGCACAGATCCGGAAGACCTCCTCGGCGGAACCGAGCGGGACGCTGCCGACCAGATGAATGGCCCGTCCGGACCGTCCGGTCTCACGCTGCCCCATGTCATCGTGCATCGCACACCTCTGTCTTCCAACGTCCATAACCGATGACACTAAGTCGTTACCGCGCCATTTCCGAAGCGGCGGAAGCGGCTACGGCTGAAATCGGTTCTGACACATGAGCCATGCCCGATGCGCGCGAGACGGCCGCCGCATCGAGGGATGA
>NZ_JBYRFX010001101.1:0-2790 GCF_057815775.1 Inquilinus sp. | reverse complement strand
TGAGGGCCGGATTCTTCATTCGGGCTTGCATGATCGGTGTCCTTGGAACGAGTCAGAGAGATGGGACGACACCATCCCGGCCGATTGCCGTGTCACACCGGCCGGGTTTCGTTCGTCATCGCCATGACGGATGACGCAGCGACGGATGTGACCGATGGGCGATAAAAATCTTCCGGCCGGGGAGAACGGCTTGGCCGAGCGGTTTGAGAGCCAGCGGGCGCAGCTGCGCGGCGTGGCCTATCGCATGCTCGGGTCGTTGAGCGAGGCGGAGGATGCGGTGCAGGAGGCCTGGCTGCGGCTCAGCCGGTCCGACACCGGCGGCGTCGACAATCTGGGCGGTTGGCTGACCACGGTAGTCGCACGGGTGTGCCTGGACATGCTGCGGTCCCGCCGGTCGCGGCGCGAGGATCCGATCGACGCGGTGCCCGAGGTGCCGGCTGCGCGTGACAGCGGCGCCGACCCCGAACACGAGGTGTTGCTGGCCGATGCCGTCGGCTTGGCCCTGCTGGTGGTGCTGCAGACCCTGGCGCCGGCGGAGCGGGTGGCCTTCGTGCTCCACGACATGTTCGACCTGCCCTTCGAGGAGATCGGCGCTGTCGTCGGCCGCTCCCCGACCGCGGCCCGGCAGCTGGCCAGCCGGGCGCGCCGGCGGGTGCAGGGCAAGCCCGCCAAGCCGGATGCGGACCGCGCCGGCCAGCGCCGCGTGGTCGACGCCTTCCTGGCGGCGTCGCGCGGTGGCGATTTCGAAGCGCTGCTCGCCGTGCTCGACCCGGATGTCGTGGTCCACGCCGACGGTGTGGCCAAGCAAGCCGGAGCGTCCGGCGAGCTGCGCGGCGCGGTCGCCATCGCCCGGTTCTTCCAGGGCAAGGCCCAGGCCGCCCGGCCGGCGCTGGTGGATGGGGCGATCGGCGCCGTGGTGGCGCCACGCGGGCGGCTGTTCCTGGCGCTCGGCTTCACCATTCGGGACGGGCGGATCGCCGAGATCCGCGTCACCGCCGGTCCCGAGAGCCTCGGCCGGCTCGATCTGGCGGTGCTGGAGGACTGAGGGCGTTGCCGATGTAGCCCGGATCGGGGACTGTGCAATCGGCGCGTAACCGCCGTGCGGCAGAAGGTCATGGCCCGGGCTGCCGGGCCTTGCAGGAGAGACACCATGGCGGCCTGGCCGGATCGGCGGATTCTGGACCTTCTCGGACTCGAGCGGCCGGTCATTCAGGCGCCGATGGCTGGGTCGGCCACACCGGCGATGGCGATCGCCGTATCGGAGGCCGGTGGGCTCGGCTCGCTGCCCTGCGCACTGCTCGGCCCCGATCAGTTGCGGTCGGAATTCGCCGCCATCCGGCAGGCGACGGCAAAGCCCGTGAATCTGAACTTCTTCTGCCACCGGCGGCCGGAGATCGATCCTGTGCGGATGGCGGCCTGGCACCGGCGCCTGTCTCCCTATTATGCCGAATTGGGCCTCGATCCCCAGCTCCCGGGCCAGGCCATGGGGCTCGACCCGTTCGATGACGCACGCTGCGAATTCGTCGTAGAGGCCAGGCCCGCCGTGGTCAGCTTCCATTTCGGGCTGCCGGACCAGGCGCTGCTGGCACGGGTGAAGGCGGCCGGGGCGAAGATCCTGTCATCGGCCACCACCGTGGCCGAGGCCCAGTGGCTGGAAGACCATGGCTGTGACGCCGTCATCGCGCAGGGGCTGGAGGCCGGCGGCCATCGCGGCACGTTCCTGGCCGGCGCCGCCTCCGCGCAGGCCGGGACCATGGCCCTGGTGCCGCAGGTGGTCGATGCCGTCCGTATCCCGGTCATCGCGGCCGGCGGCATCGCCGACCCCCGCGGCGTCGCCGCCGCCTTCGCTCTGGGGGCAGCGGCGGTGCAGGTCGGCACGGCCTATCTGTTCTGCCCCGAGGCCAACCTGTCGCCCGCCCACCGGCTGGCCCTGAAGACGGCGCAGGATGACGAGACCGTCATCACCAATGTGTTCACCGGCCGCCCGGCCCGGTCGATCGTCAACCGGATCATCCGCGAGGTCGGGCCGATCTCGGGCGACGCGCCCGACTTCCCTTTGGCGGGGGGAGCCCTCGCACCGCTGCGGGCCAGATCGGAACCGTCGGGGTCGGCGGATTTCACGCCGCTGTGGTCGGGTCAGTCCGCGCGTCTCTGCCGGGAGATGCCGGCCGCGATGCTGACCCGATGGCTGGCCGAGGAGGCTTCGGCGATCCTGCGGATACGGTGAACGGGGCCGGTCAGTCCGGGGACGCCGCGATCATCTGCGCCCGGACAAAGGGCAACAGCGCGGCCGGGTTGGCCACTTCGCGCCGGGGGATCGGGATCGGACTGGCTTCGAGCCAGACCAGGATCAGGCCCGTTTCCTCGGTGACCGTCTGGACAGCGCTCCAGAACCACAGCACCGTGCCGGTGCCGGCCGCCACGGTGATGCCGTCGCCGGCGATCGTGACCCGCCGTTCCCGCCGCAGCCGATCGATCTGCTGTCGCAAGGAGCGCCGGTTGGCGCGATGGGCGAAGCCGGTCACCGCCCAGGCGCCGCTCCAATAGGCCAGGAAGGCCAGCACCGCCACCAGCCCGCCGACACTGCCGTCGACATCGCCCAGCACCACGACGATCAGGCCGGCCAGCAGGCCGGCGGCGATGCCGAGGGTGATGATTGCAAAGGAGCCGCCCCGGCCGGCGGTGGCGCCCTGCTGGCGCTGCCAGGCCTGCTGATAGGCCCGCGCCTCGGCCTCGGTCAGCACCAGGGTCAGGTCGAAGCGCGCGGTGTCTTCGATCATCGGGCCACCA
>NZ_JBYRFX010001100.1:0-6721 GCF_057815775.1 Inquilinus sp. | reverse complement strand
CATCCCAGCCTGCGGCCGAGTCGCGTCGGATCATGCGCCCCGAGCCAATCCCCAAAACGAAAACGGCCGGGTTGCCCCGGCCGTCGTCGTCTGAGTCGTCGGATGGAAGCGGGGCTCAGGCCTCGCTGCCGGCCTCGGTCTTGTCGTCGAACAGCGGCGTCGGCGCCGGCTGCGGCGCGGCGGCCGCCGGGGTCTCGCCGCGGACGGTGTCGCCGCCCAGCGGCTGCAGCGTGCCGATCAGCTTGCCGCCGGTCTCGACCTGCAACTCGCCATACTTCACGGTGCCGGTGACCACGCCGGTGGCGCGCAGGCGCAGCAGGCCGGACACCGACAGGTCGCCCTCGAAGCGGCCGGCGATGTCGCCGTCCTGGATCTCGGCCGAGCCCTTGAACACGCCCTGCTCGGCGATCTCGATGGTCTGGCAGTCCTTGATCCGCGCTTCGATCCGGCCCTCGACCACCAGGTGGTCGCAGGCGGTGATCTCACCGGCCAGCGAGATTTCGCTGCCGACGATCAGTTTGCGCGGCGATTCGCGGCCGGTCGGTCCCGCCGTCGGCTCGGCCGTCGGTCGGCGCACGCCGCCGATCGCCCCAGCCCCGGTGCCGGGCAGGTCGATCCGGCGCGGCAGCTCGGTCTTGTAGCTGGTGGCGGGTTTGGCGGTGGACATGGGCTCTCCTTGAGGCGCGATCGGGGCGGCGGGCCGGACGGACGTTTCCGTGGCGGCGGCGGTGTGACCTGGCCGTTAGGCGCCGCCGTCCGATCCTCCGCCAGCGGGGTTACGTCGACGAAACACGCGGGTGTCCCCCTGCTTGTTGTGATGCCGGAAGTCGATACCCCATCAGCGATGGGCGCGGGACTGTAGCACGGATGGTTGGCGGGCGATCAACCCGCCACGGCCCTGCCCGTTCCCCTTAAGGGGGCAATTGTGACTGAATTACAGCGAATTCATCCGGCGCCGCGGGCGACCGGCCGGCCCGACCCGGCCGGCACGGCGCGGTGGAAGACATGGGTGACGAAGGCGGCGCCCAGCACCGGCACGACCAAGTTGACGATCGGAATCATCAGGATCACCGCCAGCACCAGCCCGGCGGCGATGAAGCGGCCCCGGCGCTCGCGCCACAACGCCTGCATCGCAGCCGGCTCCATCCGCCGCGCCGCCACCAGCTCGAAATATTCACGGCCGAGCAGGTAGCCGTTGACCGCCCAGAACACCAGCAGGTTCACCCCCGGCACGATCAGGACGATGCCGACCGCGACCAGGTTGAACGCCACCAGCACGACGAAGAAGCGGGCGGCGCCCCACATCACCTCGCCGAGCCCCTGCCGCCGCGGCGGCGGCAGGGCCGGATAGTGCCGTGCCTCGACCGCATCGGCGACACTGTCCAGGAACAGCCCGGCCACCAGCCCGACGATGGCGGGGAACAGCAGGATGCCCAGCGCCAGCACGGCGACGCCGCCCAGCACGTCCAGCGTGGTGTCGATCCAGGACCAGTTGGCGATCTGCACCTGGGCCAGGCCCCAGCCGGCCAGGCCGGGCAGGGTCAGCACCAGGGCGATGGTGGCGGCAAAGCTGATCCACAGCACCCGGCGGATCGCCGGATCGTCCGTCATCTGGTGGAAGGCGAGGCGCAGGGCGTTCGGCATCGGGGCTCGGGGGCTGGTGTCGCGCGCTTCACCTGGGGCTGCGGCGACTTTCGTGCAAGATCTTCAGGCGGCCGCGGGTTCGGCCTCCGGCATCAGGATGCCGGGCCCGAACAGCCGCGCCAGCGCCGCCCGACCCTCCTCGGTCAGCGCCACGGCCCGGCTGTCGCGTTCGCGCCGGATCCAGCCCTGGTCGAGGAAGCGGTCGGCGATGGCGGCGCCCAGCGCCCCGGCCAGATGCGGCCGCCGCTCGCTCCAATCCTGGCATTGCCGGGTGATGGCGCGGCGGCTGTCGCGCAGCCGCGCGACATCGATGCCGAGCGCCGCGAACCAGGCCGGGCCGGCCTCGGACAGGGCGAAGCCGTGATCGTCCGCCTGCAGCACGCCCCGGTCCACCAGCGCGCCGGTGACGGCGACCCCCAGCCGGCCGGCCAGGTGGTCGTAGCACATCCGGCCCTCGCGCAGCGGCGCAGGTACTTTGGTGCGGCCGGCCGGCGGCGGCGAGGCGAGGTTGATCATGGTCTCCAGCAAGGCCCCGACCTCCGGCCCGGCCAGCGCGTAATAGCGGTGCCGCCCCAGGCGCCGGACAATGACCAGCCCGGCCTGCTCCAACTTGGCCAGGTGACTGCTGGCGGTCTGCGGCGTCACCCGGGCGCGGAACGCCAGTTCGCCCGCCGGCAGCGCTTCGCCGCCAAACAGCGCGGACAGGATCAGCGCCCGGCTGGGGTCGCCGATCAGCGATGATAGTCCCGCGAGATCAAGGCCTTCCTTCATACTTCGATGGTGGTCGATCCGTTCCCGCCGGTCAAGCGCCGGCCCTGGATCCAGGGCGACCCGGGATGCGACTCGGCAGGTGGGGTGGTTGACTCGGGCGCGGCCGCAGCCTAGAGGGTCCAAGACCCCCCGCGGGTCGCCCCCTGGCCGCAAATCAGCGAGACCCATGAGCGCCCGCTACGACGCCACCTGCATCGGCAATGCCATTGTCGATGTCATCACCAAGAACGAAGAAACCTTCATCACCAAGCATGGCCTGGTGAAGGGGGCGATGACGCTGATCGATGCCGAACGGGCCGAGGCGCTGTATGCCGCCATGGGCCCGGGGCTCGAGGCCTCGGGCGGCTCCGCCGGCAACACCGCGGCGGGCTTGGCCTCGCTCGGCGGCAAGGCGGCCTTCATCGGCAAGGTGACAGGCGACCAGCTCGGCGCGGTCTACCGCCACGACATCCGCGCCGTCGGCGTCGATTTCGATTCGAAGCCGCTGGACCCGTCGGTGCCGGGCACGCCGCCGACGGCGCGCAGCCTGATCATCGTCACGCCGGATGCGCAGCGGACGATGAACACCTATCTCGGTGCCTGCGTCGAGCTGACGCCCGACGACGTCGACGAAGCGGTGATCTCCGACTCCCAGGTCACCTATCTCGAAGGCTATCTGTGGGATCGGCCGACGGCGAAGGACGCCTTCGTCAAGGCGGCCCAGGTTGCGCATGCCGCCGGCCGCAAGGTGTCGCTGACCCTGTCCGACAGCTTCTGCGTCGAACGGCACCGTGACAGCTTCCTGTCGCTGATCGACAGTCATGTCGACGTGCTCTTCGCCAATGAGGCGGAGATCAAGGCGCTGTACCAGGTCACCGATTTTGACACCGCCGTCGCCACGGTGCGCGGCCAGTGCGAAGTCGCGGTCGTCACCCGTGGCGAAAAGGGCTCGGTCGCCCTGACGGCGGGCGAGACCCATGTGATCGCCGCCGCCCCGATCATCCAGCTGGTCGACACGACTGGTGCCGGCGACCTCTACGCCTCGGGCTTCCTCTACGGCTTCACCCGCGGCTTCGGCCTGGCCGAATGCGGCCGGATCGGCAGCATTGCCGCGGCCGAGGTGATCAGCCATGTCGGCCCGCGGCCGCTGGTGCCGCTGGTCAAGCTGATCGGCTGAGGCTGGTTGAAACAACGTGATGCCGGGCCTCGCCCCGGCATCGCGCCAGGCCGGACGATGGACAAACCGCTTGTCCGATCCGTAATTATCCCTCGCGGCACATGAGGCATAGGGTCCGATCCGCACAAGGATCGCACCGCGCCGCCATGCACCAGCCCCTCACCAGCATCGTCCTGTGGGCGCCGATCGCCGCCCAGATCGTGCTGATCTGCGCGGCCAGCCTCCGGCCCCGTCTCATCGCCATGGCCGCGATGGCCTGCTCGGGCCTGACGGTGGCGACGATGCTCGTCGCTCTCGTGATGGCCGATCTGGCCTCGGTGCTGGCGGCCTTTGCCGCCACGATGGTGTTCGTCGTCGGAATCTGGCCCTTGGTGCTGGCGTTCCAGCGAAGCCCGCTGCCGCCGGAGGAGAAGGCAGCGGACGAGCTCGCCACCGGTGTTGCCCGCTTCCTCCATCAGCACCGCCTTCCGCTCACCGCCAGGCGGGTGCGGCATGCGGCGCGAGCCGTCGACCGGGCGACGGTGATCCGGCTGGACACCTGGCGCGACCGCAGCGACGGGCACAAGCAGTCCGGCCGGCTCTAGCCGATCCGCTCAGCGCCGGAACACCGCCACCGTTTCGAGATGGCTCGACCACAGGAACTGGTCGACCGGGGTCGCCCGCTCCAGCCGGTAGCCGCCATCGATCAGGATCCGGGCGTCGCGCGCCAGGCTGGACGGGTTGCAGGACACCGCGACCACCACCGGCACCGCCGAGGCGGCCAGCGCCTCCGCCTGGTCGCGCGCGCCGGCCCGCGGCGGGTCGAACACCACGGCGTCGAAGCCTTTCAGCTCCACCGCGGTCAGCGGCTGGCGGAACAGGTCGCGGCGCTGCGCGGTGATGCGCTCGCCGCGGCCGCCGCGCCGCGCCGCCGTGGCCAGTGCCTCGATCGCCAGGCCTTCGCCGTCGATCGCGGTGACATGGGCGCCGCCGGCCAGCGGCAACGCGAAAGTGCCGGCGCCGCAGAACAGGTCGGCGATCTTCTTGGCCGGGCCGACGCCGTCGCGCACCAGCCCAGTCAGCGCGGCCTCGCCCTCGGCGCTGGCCTGCAGGAAGCCGCCCGGCGGGATGGTGACCGGAATGCCGTCGAACCGGATCACCCCGGACCGGCGATGCGCCACCGGGTCGTTGAACTCGTCGGCGCCCCGCCAGGACAGCCGCGCCAGGTCGTGCGCCACGGCAAACGTCGCCAGCCCCTCGCGCATCGCCAGGTCGAGCTTGTTCTCGGCCACGACCACGAGGTCGATGCCGTCCTCCAGCAGCGTCACCGTGAGGTCGGCGCCGCCGTTCTGCGGCAGGATGCCGGCCAGCACGTCGCGCAGGGGCGGCAGTAGGGCGGTGATCTCCGGCCGCAGCACGACGCAGTCGGTCAGGTCGACGATCCGGCTCGACCCTGCCTCGTTGAAGCCCAGGAACACGCCCGACCCACCGCGCCGCGCGGCCAAGCTGGCCCGCCGCCGGCTGCGGGCCGGGGTTTCGACCAGTGTGGGGATCTCGGTCTCGATGCCCTGGCGGGACAGCGCGTTGACCAGCAGGTTGCGCTTCCATTCGGTGTAGACCGGCGCCGCCAGGTGCTGGACCTGGCAGCCGCCGCAAGGGCCGAAATGTGGGCAGGGCGGCTCGCGGTGGTTCGGGCCGGGCTCGACCAGCTCCAGGAATTCGCTGCGCCAGGCCTGGCCGTCCTGCCGGCCCAGCCGGGCGCGCACCCGGTCGCCCGGCGCGGCGTAGGGCACATAGATGCGCTGGCCGTCGACCGTGCCGACACCGTCGCCGCCGCCGCCCAGGCGCTCGATCACCAGTTCAATCTCACGCCGCGACCCGGGGGTCGCGGCTTTGGTCCGTCGCATGCGCTGTTTCATAGTGCCAAGGGAATGGCACGCGCCGGCCGGCCTTGCAAGGCGCGGTCTTGCATGCGACTCGCCGGAAGGGCCATATCCCTGGGATAGGGGTCCGGTCCTGCGGCCCCCTCGTCGTGGCGATGGGACCGCGGCGACGTGCTGGAGACGGGCCTTGGACCTTGCCGCTGTGGTCGGCCGCATGCGCGGCATGTTGTTGGAACCCGACGCCACGCTGGCCGCCCATGGCGTGCCGGCGCCGAACTGGCGGACCGTGCTGCGGGAACATGCCCTGCCTGTGCTGGTGCTGACCTCGATCGGCGACTTCCTGCTGTTGCTGGCGCTGCCCCTCTCGTCCGGGACCGGGGTCTCGATCGGGCTGATCGCGCTGCTCCTGATCGTCCGCCTGATCCTGAACCTCGCCGGCCTGTTCGTGATGGCGGCGATCATCCGCTTCTATGCCGGCATGTTCGGCGGCGCGGCCAGCTTCGACGCCGCCTTCGTGCTGGTGGCGCTGGCGATGACGCCGCTCTATGTCGCCGGGATGGTGGCGCCGGTGGTGCAACTGCTGTTCTCGGTCCCGGCAATGATGCTGTTGATCCTGCTCGCCCTCGGCTATGCCTTCACCATCCTCTATCGCGGCACCGGGCTGGTGCTGGCCGTGCCACAGCAGCATCGCGGCGCCCATTTCGGCCTGACCCTGGTGACGTTGGTGGTGCTGATGATGCTGGCCAGCCTGCTGTTGGGCCCCTATGTCGTGCCGATGCCGGGTTGAGGATGGGAGCCTGACGCCATGTGCGGAAGATTCGCCCTGAAACTGCCGCCGCAGGAGCTGGCCACAGTCTACGGCTCCGACGGCCCGATTCCGAATGTCCCGGCCCACTACAATGCGGCGCCGACGCAGGACCTCGCCGTGGTCCGGTTCAACGCCAAGATCGGCCGGCGCGCCATCGACCTGCTGCGCTGGGGCCTGGTGCCGAGCTGGGAGAAGGACCTCAAGGGCGGCGCCAAGCTGATCAACGCCCGGTCCGAGACGCTGGCCCAGCGGCGCAGCTTCGCCAAGGCGTTCCAGGCGCGGCGCTGCATCGTCCCGGCCGACGGCTTCTACGAATGGGCGCCGGACCGCACCCCGCATTTCGTCCGCCGCACGGATGGCCGGCCGATGAGCTTCGCCGGGCTGTGGGAGGGGTGGAAGGACCCTGAATCGGGCGAATGGGTCCGCACCTTCAGCATCGTCACCGCCGACGCGATCGAGCGGCTGCGGCCGATCCACCAC
>NZ_JBYRFX010001099.1:0-6433 GCF_057815775.1 Inquilinus sp. | reverse complement strand
AGCCAGGTCGCGGACATCCACGATGTTGAAGCCGAGCCGCGGATTGCCGCGCAACCGGCCGTCGAGCAGGCGGCCGACCAACTGCACCGAACCGAGATTGTCCGTGCTCAACACCGGCCCCAACACCGCGCCAGGCAGGATCGTGGCCAGGCTGGTCGGGCCGGCATGGGCGGCCATGAAATCCCAGGCCGCCCGCTCCGCCAGGACCTTCGACTGGCGATACGCCGACATCAGCCTGGCGTTTGGGTCGGTCCATCGGGTTTCGTCACTGACGCCGTCCGGGCCACGCGGCGGCGGGCTGGCGGCCGCGGTCGAGGAGGTCATCACGACACGCCCGACCCGGGCCTTCACGGCGGCACGCAGCACCCGCAGCGTGCCGTCGCGGGCGGGGACGATCAGCGCGTCGGGATTTCGGGGCGCGTCGGTGCCGAGCGGGGACGCGACATGCAGCACGTAATCGCAGCCCGCCATCGCCGCGTCCCACCCCTCATCCCGGGTCAGGTCGGCCGCGAAGACCGTCAGGCGGTCGCCGGGATCAACGCCGGCGGCAGCCATGGCCGCGTACACCGCCGGCGCCTTGGCCTGGCTGCGCACGGTGGTGCGCACGGCATAGCCGTGCTGCAGCAGTTCGACGATGCACCAGGCACCGACAAATCCGGTCCCGCCCGTCACCAGCACCGTCCCGGCCGGCTCCGCTAAGGGCACCGCCCTGTCTTGGTCTATTGTCGTGGTGGTCATGATCCAGCTCCGGTTGCGGCGCTGGATATTGTTCGTCACGAATAGGAACAGTAGATTATGATCTGGAACTTCGGTGTCCTGAAAATGGAACAATGAGCGAAAAGCTGGATCTCAGCGGCATGGCGCTGTTCGTGCGGATCGTCGAGGACGGTTCGTTGAGCGCGGCCGGCCGGACCCTCGGTCTGCCCAAAGCGACGGTCAGCCGACGCCTGGCGGCGCTGGAAGCCTCGATCGGCACGCCACTGCTGACGCGGTCGACCCGCGCGCTCGGCCTGACCGACACCGGCCGGCGCTTCTTCGAGCGCGTCCAGGCCATCGTCCATGACGCGACGGCCGCCCAGTCGGAGATCCGGATCGCGAACATGGAGCCCGCCGGCTTGCTGCGGGTCACCGTGCCGGTGGCCTTCGGACAGGGCGTCATCGCGCCCCGGCTGGTGCGGTTCCTGGAGCAGCATCCCCGCATCCAGGCAGATCTTCACTTCAGCGACGAGCGGGTGAACATCATCACGGAAGGCTTCGATCTCGCCATCCGCATGGGCGACCTTGCTGACAGCGACCTGATCAGCCGCCGCCTGGCGGATATTCCGATGATCGTCGTCGCCGCACCGCCCTACTTGGCGGCCCGCGGCGTGCCCCAGGAGGTCCGCGACCTGAAGCACCATGTCGCGATCCTGACCCAGCGGACGCTCGACCACTGGACCATCGGCGGCGAGACGGTGCGGGTGCCCTGGCGCATCAGCACCGGCAGCATGATCGTGACCCGCGACGCCGCCCGGGCCGGGCTGGGGCTGGCGCAGCTGCCGGAGTTTTTCATCGCCACGGACCTGGCCGACGGGACGCTGGTACGGATCCTGCCGCAGCATGATCTGCCGACATCACCGGCGACGGCCCTCTACCCACGATCCATCGTGCCGTCACCGGCGCTCCGCGCCCTGCTCGACGCCCTGCCGGAATGGTGCGGCGCCGGAGCACCCCAAAGCTGCGGATGAGGTCCGATATGAGCAAGACTGTGGCCGGGAAGAAACAGGCGGCGGCGGTCGCGCAGGGCTGGTGTCTCTGTGGCCAGGTGCAGCTGGAGATCGACGTCCCGGCGCGCTGGGCCTGGCACGACCATTCCAAGGCTAGCCGCCATGCCCATGGCGCCGCCTATGCCACCTATGTCGGCAGCTGGCGCAGCCGCTTCCGCATCACCAAGGGCGCCACGGAGATCTCCCGCTTCGAGGACGAGGCGACGGGGGCCGCGCGAAGTTTCTGCGCCCGCTGCGGCACGCCGCTGGTCTATGAACGGGCCCATGCGCCGCAGATGGTGAACCTGCCCCGTGCGCTGTTCGAAACCCGCACCGGGCGAGAGCCGCTCTATCACATCGCCATCGAACAGGCGCCGGAATGGGCCTATCGGGGTGAGCCGCTGCGTCCCCTGAAAGGCTTTCCCGGCGTGATGTGGGAGCGGCCGGGCCGGAAGAAGCCGCCCGAACCCGATTTCTGACCCCTGCGTTATGGCTTGGCGATGGGGACCGGCGGCACCGGCAGCAGAACCTCGGAGGCGATCTTCCAGTCCTTGCCGGTCTTGAGCCAGTCGATGACGATCAGAAACGGCTTGGGCGTGCCGTCCTGCCCGGCATAGGACACGGTGATGGTCACCGGCGCATAGGATTCCGCCACCTGGCGGGTGAGGCCGACGACCTTGACCTTCGCGAAATCGGGCTCCAGCACGATGG
Source organism: Inquilinus sp. (assembly GCF_057815775.1). Lineage (NCBI taxonomy): Bacteria > Pseudomonadati > Pseudomonadota > Alphaproteobacteria > Rhodospirillales > Rhodospirillaceae > Inquilinus > Inquilinus sp. Next base: position 3,977 of record NZ_JBYRFX010001099.1, on the reverse strand, counting down.
GGCCGGACGCGGCGATGTCGTGCAGCTTCTGGTCGATTGCTGCGTTGCCCCAGAAGCCCGCCCAATTGCCCTCGGCCGGAATGGCACTCTTGGCCACCAGCAGGACCGAGGGGGACTGCCAGTACAGCCCCTGCAACGTGTCCAGATCATGCCGGTTCGCCGCGGCCATCAGCGTGCCGAAGCGCGCCTTGATAGCGTCCAGGGTCTTGGCGTCGAGCGGGTCCCGATAGGCCGTCGTGGCCGCGACCGAAGGTCCGGCGGCCAGAGCCGCCAGGGCGACGGCAACGGCGGCAAACATCTTCTGCATGTCCAGCAATCCTCTATGGGTGGGAGGCGGCACTACGCCTGCTTCTTGGCGATGTTGGCGGCGCCCCAGAGCGAGCCGGGATTGGCGCGGTCGGGATAGATCTCCAGCATGGCGTCGTAGAGCTGGCGCGCGGTCGTCGTGGCCGCGTTCAGCCGGTTGAAGTCGGCGATGTACTGGCGCGTCTCGCCGATGATGCGGGGATTGTCGTCGTTATCCGGTAGCTTGTGCCCGGCGATCACCGCCTTCGGCTTCAGGGTATCGAGCCGGTCGAGCGTGGCGATCCATTCCAGCCGGCTATGTGTATCGGTCTCGCCGAGATAGGGATGGATGCCGTTGTAGACGGCGTCGCCACCGACGAGCAGCCCGATCGACGGGACGTGCAGGCAGGTCGACTGTGCCGTATCGGTCCGCCCCGCATTCACGGCGACAAGCCTGTGCCCTTCCAGCTCCAGTTCATTGTTTTCGAGCGGCTCGGCGACCAGCAGGCGGTCCGCGATCTGGCCGGGAAACAGCCGGCGCCAGAAATTCTCGATCGATTCCGGCGACAGATGCGCGTGCATCGCCGCGACCACCTCCGGCGTCGCGACCGCCCTGGCCTTCGGAAAGCGTTCCAGCAGCGAGGCGAGGCCAAAGAAGTGATCGCCATGGCCGTGGGTGATGTAGATCGCCGTGAGATTTTTGCCGCTGGCGACGACCCAGTCCAGCAGGGTCTGTGATTGTTCGTTGGTGAGGAACGTGTCCACCAGGACGGCATCATGCTTGCCGGAGATGAGAGTCGATGAGTTCGCCACCCACATCAGCTCTTCCTTGCCGGGCGGCAGGTCGCGGCTGAGGCCGGGGCGCTTGATCGTCAGCACATCCCAGTGAAGGTCCGTATCGGTGGCGCCGGTGGTGCTCATTGTCGGTTCCATGGCTGGTTGTCGGTTATGACGGGTCGAGCAGATGTTCGCGAAACCAGCCCGTCGCGGCGGCTTCCGCCTGCGGGAACTGGCCGAGATAGGCATCGAAATGACCGCCCGGCAGCAAGGCGAGCCGCTTGGGCTGCAGCGCGCGCTCATAGGCGGCCAGCGCGAGATCGGCGACCGTCAGCCTGTCGTCGCGGGCGACCACCAGCAGCAGCGGGGTCGGCGACACGCGGGCAATCCAGCGGCCCGGCTCGTACATTCGCGCAGCACGCGTCGAGCGCAGGGTGATCTCGTTCTCCCAGAGACCGGCGGGAAGCGGCTGCTGGTAGAAAGCGACGGCATCCGGGGAGCGATAGGCGGCCGGGACAGCTGGATCGGCGCTGACGACCACCTGCCGGCGCGGCGGCTCGCCCCGCAACTGGGCTCTCTCATCCTCGTCGAAGGCCTGCTCCAGCGCGGGCCTCGCATCCGGCGAGACCCGCCGCAGCCCCTGTTCGTAGCCGCTGATGGTCGGCACCTGCGCCACGACGCAGCGCAGACGGCGATCGGTGGCACCCAGCACGATGGCGTGCCCGCCGGCATAGCTCGACCCCCACAGCCCAATGCGCGCCGGATCGACCTCCGGCCTCGCCTCCAGCCAGGAGATCGCGCGGCGCCAATCCGCAACCTGCCGCCAGGGATCGATATCCCCGCGGATGTCGCCGCCGCTCGCCCCGAAGTTGCGATGATCGTGCACCAGCACGACGAAGCCCGCCGCGGCGAAGGCTGTGGCGAAGCGCTCGAGGCCATGCGCCTTGGTCCCGGCGAAGCCATGCGCCATGGTGATGGCCGGGCGCGCGCCGGGTGCCTCGGGCAGGAACAGCCAGGCGTCCAGCTCGATCCCGCCTTCCGCGGGAATCCTCACATCGGTCTTCGCAACCAAATCCGGCCTCCTGGCAGATCGCCCGACGTCGCCGCCGGGCAGGCGCAAAGCGCTGCCTTGACAGCCTCCACCAGGGCGTCGATAAATAATGAATGACCGGTCGTCTTGAATTAGTCAAGGAGCTTTGAGATGGACTCCCGCCCTGCCGCCCGACGGGGCCCGAAGCCGAAGCCCGACACCCGCGCCAACCTCGTGCAGGCGGGCCTGCGCATGATGCATGCGGAGGGATATGCGGCGACCGGGATCCAGGGCATCGTCGAAGGGGCCGATGTTCCGAAGGGCTCGTTCTACAACCACTTCCCAAGCAAGGAGGCCTTCGGGGCGGAGGTGATCGACGCCTATTCCGATCGCGCTCAGGACAAGCTGCGCGATTTTCTCTGCGATCCCGGCGTGGCGCCCCGCGCCCGGCTGGCGGCCTATTTCGACGACCGGATCGAGGTGTTCCGAGCGTCCAACTACACCCGCGGCTGCCTGATGGGGAATTTCAGCGCCGAGGCCGCAGATCACAGCGCCCTGATCCGGGAGCACCTGGTCCAGCAGTTCGCGGCCTGGAACAGCCTGTTCGAGGCCTGTATCGCCGAAGCCCAGGCGCAGGGCACGATCGGCCGGCAATTTCCTGCGGCGCTGCTGGCCCGCTTCACCATGAACAGCTGGGAAGGCGCGCTGCTGCGGATGCGGGTCGAGAAGAGCGACGCCCCGCTGATCGAGTTCAAGGAGATCGTCTTCGGCGGGCTTCTCGCCTGACGACAGGCACGAAGCGAAAGGGCTCCGGCGACAAGGCCGCCGGAGCCCGTCGCGATCCTAGATCTCGGGGTGACGGTCGCCGAGGCCGCCCCGGCGTTCGAGCAGAGCGCCCAGGCGCAGGATGGTGGCTTCATCGTGCCATCGGGACACGAGCTGGATGCCGATCGGCAGCTTCTCCGAGCTGAAGCCATACGGCACCGACAGCGCGGGAAGGCCGGTCAGGTTGAACGGCGAGGTCGCGCGCATGACGTGGGTCCACGGCACCGTCACGCCGTCGACGACCAGTTCCTGGGCCCCGTGCGGCGTGGCGGTCATCGGGTTGACCGGGCACAGCAGCACGTCATACGTCTCGAAATATCCGGCAAACGCCGACCGGAAGGCCTCGACCTGGATCTGCGCCGCCAGGAAATCGGCAAAGGACGGATCCGACATCGCCACGATGCCGGCACCGACCGCGTGCAGCTCGGCTTCGCGGCCGGCCGCGAGCGCCTTGATGGTGGGGACGATTTCGCCATAGACGGCCGTCATCAGCGCCGCGAGCGGATCACCCCGTTCCATGAACGGCAGCCGCACCTCCTCCACCGCATATCCGAGATCGGAAAGCTGCGCCGCGGCGGCCGCGACGGCGGCGGTGATCTCGGGGTCCACCGGTCCGAAGGCCGTGTCCGAGACCCAGCCGATGCGGAGGGGCCGGCCGGCGATCCCACCATCGCCCGTCCCGGCATCCCTGGCATGGACGGCATAACCGTCGATCCCGTCCCGGCCGTTGAGGATCGAATAGCCGAGAGCAACATCACCCACGGTGCGGGCCATCGGGCCGACATGCCACCAGCGCGACAGCACGGTCGGGTAATGGCCGGTGTAGGGAATTCGGCCATGGGTGGCCTTCAGTGCGGCGATGCCGGTGAAGGCGGCGGGACCTCGCAGCGATATCATGACGTCGCTGCCAATGCCGATGGGCGACATGCCGGCTGCGAGCGCAGCCGACTCGCCACCGGAGGAACCGCCGGGCGTGCGCTCGAGATTCCAGGGTTTGTTGGTGCGGCCGGTCACGAGGTTGTCGCTCTCGGTCCAGAAGGAGAACTCAGGCACATTGGTC
>NZ_JBYRFX010001098.1:0-2726 GCF_057815775.1 Inquilinus sp. | reverse complement strand
CGGGCTGGGCGACGCGGATGAACGGCCAGACCATCCCGGTCTCCAGCCCCGGCCATTGGCACGCCTATACCCTGCGGGAGCCGGTCGGCGTCGTCGGCCAGATCATCCCCTGGAACTTCCCGCTGATGATGGCGGCCTGGAAGCTGGCGCCGGCGCTGGCCGCCGGCTGCACCATCGTGCTGAAGCCGGCGGAACAGACCCCGCTGTCGGCCCTGCGCTTCGGTGAGCTGATCCAGGAAGCCGGCGGCCCCGACGGCGTGGTCAACATCGTCACCGGCTTCGGCGAGACCGCCGGCGCGGCGCTGGCCGAGCATCCGGATGTCGACAAGGTCGCCTTCACCGGGTCGACCGAGGTCGGCAAGCTGATCGTCAGGGCGGCGGCCGGCAACCTGAAGCGGGTCTCACTCGAACTCGGCGGCAAGTCGCCGGCGATCGTGTTCCCGGATGCCGATCTCGACCTCGCCATCGCCGGCACGGCCGATGCGATCTTCTACAACCAGGGCCAGTGCTGCACCGCCGGCTCGCGCCTGTTCGCGCACAAATCGGTCTATGACCGCATCGTCGAAGGCGTGGCGGCGGCGGCCGGCAAACTCAAGATCGGCCATGGCCTCGACCCCTCGGTCAATCTCGGGCCGCTGGTGTCGAAGGAACAGCACCAGCGCGTCAGCGGCTTCCTGGAATCCGGCCGCAGCGAGGGTGCGGAGATCGTCACCGGCGGCAGCGTCATCGGCAACCAGGGCTACTTCGTCGCGCCGACGGTGCTGGCCCAGACCAACCGTGACATGCGGGTGGTGCGGGAAGAGATCTTCGGGCCGGTGGTCTGCGTCCAGTCGTTCGACGACGACGACCTCGATGCCGTGGCCAAGTTCGCCAACGACACCGAATACGGCCTGCAGGCCAGCGTGTGGACGCGCAACCTGAAGGTCGCCCATGTCATGGCCCGCAAGATCCGGGCCGGCACCATCTGCATCAACGCCCACAATTACGGCGACCCGGCCTGGCCGTTCGGCGGCTTCAAGCAGTCCGGCTGGGGCCGCGAGATGGGCCATGAGGTGATGGAGCACTACACCGAGACCAAGGCGGTCGCGGCGCGGCTTTAAGGGCATAGGGGGCCTCCCATAGGGGGCTCCAGCCTCCCAACACCGTCATTGCGAGCGCAGCGAAGCAATCCATCGGGCAGCCCGAACCGGCGCCATGGATTGCTTCGTCGGCTTCGCCTCCTCGCAATGACGATGAGGAAGGACGTAGGCCTCCGGTCAGCTGCTGTCGTCCGGCACACTGGGGCCGCCCTGTGCGAAGGGTCGTTCAGCCTCGCCCGGCGGGGGCGGCCGGTCCGGCCCATGCTCGTCCTCGGTCACGGGATCGATGAAGAACCGCCGGGTTCCGGGCTGCAGGTCAGCTTTGGGCGGTGGCGGTGCCGCCGACCCGGTGCTGACCTCCGCCCTCTCATCCGGCCAATGCTGCGGCCACTGCTCCTGGTCCGGCTCGATGCCGAGCAGATGGTGGATCCTCGTCAGCACCTCGCGGGCCGGCAGCATCTCCAGTTCGTTCTCGAACTCCCGCTCCGCCAGCCGCTCATGCAGCGCCTCCGTCCTGAATTCGGCGCTCTCGGCGTCGGCGGCGGCAATCGCCGCGGTGGCGATGCGGGTGACCGCCTCCCGGCGCCGCTGGCGTCCGGCGGCGACCGCCGCCGCATCCCGCGTCGTTGCCCCGACCTTGCGGGTGATGTGGGCGTCGCGCAGCCGCGCGGCCAGGGCGATCGACAGCCGGATGCCGCGGGCGAGCCGCTCCTGCATCAGCGCGAAATCGGCCTTGGGCGGCCCGGGCTGGAGCGCGGCCACGATCTGCTGCTGCTCGATCCGGTGGGCGGTGCGGATGCCGATCTCGACCACCTCAGCCAGCCGGCCCAGCACCCACACCGTGAACGCCCGGTCGGGATCGAGCGGGGCGTCGGGAGAGTCGTCGGGGAGGGTGCTGGTGGGCGAAATGCTCATGAACAAAAGAAGAACACGAGTCGGCCGCGCCGTCCAGTGTTCGGCGAGTATTATCCGTTGTGGTCGCGATTGAGCGCGGGAACCGTAGGGTGGGTTCGCACGGCAACCCCACCCTACGCTATGTCTGAATCAGCGAGGGCCGACCCCAGTCTCCCACCGTCATCGCGAGGAGCGAAGCGACGCGGCGATCCAGAGATCGAGCCGCTGGATCGCCACGCCCCTGCGGGGCTCGCGATGACGGTCTTGGTAGGTTGCGCCGCTGTCCGCCCTCAGTTCGTCGGCTGGGCCGCGACCAGCACCGGGTCGGGGCGGTAAACGGTGGGCATCAGGCGCTGCAGCTCGTCGATCTTCGGCAGGTCGTTGATGACGATGTAGGGGTAGGTCGGGTTCCGGGTCAGGAAGTCCTGGTGATAGCCCTCGGCCGGGTAGAAGGCGCGGCCGGGTTCGATCTTGGTGACGATCGCGGCGTCGAACACCTTGGCCTGGTTCAGCTGGGCGATATAGGCCTTGGCCACCTTCGCCTGCTCGTCACTCGCCGGGAAGATCGCCGAGCGGTACTGGGTGCCGCTGTCCGGGCCCTGGCGGTTCAGCTCGGTCGGGTCATGCGCGACCGAGAAGTAGATCTGCAGGATCTGGCCATAGCTGATCTGGTGCGGATCGAAGGTGATCTTCACCGATTCCGCATGGCCGGTCGCTCCGCCGCTGACCGTCTCGTATTGCGCCGTGCTGGCC
>NZ_JBYRFX010001097.1:0-2416 GCF_057815775.1 Inquilinus sp. | reverse complement strand
ACGAGATGCGCGCCCTGCTGCGCCAGTTGCCGGGACCGGATCTGGAGGCAGGCACGGCGGTGCGTGAGCGCGACCGGCAGCTGACCAAGCCGCCCGGTGCGCTGGGCCGGCTGGAGGATCTCGTCGAATGGATGGCAGTGTGGCAGGGCAAGCACCCGCCGCAGCTGCGCCGGCCGCGGGTGGCGGTGTTCGCCGGCAATCACGGCGTCGCCGTGGCCCAGGGCGTGTCCGCCTTCCCGGTCGCGGTCACGGCGCAGATGGTGAAGAACTTCATCGCCGGCGGCGCCGCGGTGAACCAGTTGTGCCAAGCCGCGGACAGCGACCTGCGGGTCTATGAGCTCGACCTCGACCACCCGACCGCCGACTTCACCATTGCACCCGCGATGCGCGAGGCCGACTGCGTCCGCGCCATGGCCTACGGCATGATGGCGGTGGAGCCCGGCCTGGACCTGCTGTGCCTGGGCGAGATGGGCATCGGCAACACCACCTCCGGCGCCGCCCTGGCCTGCGCCCTGTTCGGCGGCGACCCGGCGGACTGGGTCGGCCCCGGCACCGGCGTCGATGCTGAGGGCATGGCGCGCAAGGCCCGGGTCGTGGCCCAGGGCCTGGCCACCAATCGCGAGGCCATGACCGACCCGTTCGAGATCCTGCGCTGCGTCGGCGGACTGGAGCTGGCAGCGATCGTCGGCGCCGTGCTGGCGGCGCGGATGGCGCGGATCCCGGTGCTGCTGGACGGCTACACCTGCACCGCCGCCGCCGCGGTGCTATGGGCTTTCGACCGCCACGCGCTGGACCATTGCCAGATCGCCCATGTCTCGGCCGAGCCGGGGCATCGCCGGCTGCTCGACAAGCTCGGCCGCACCGCGCTGCTGGATCTCGGCATGCGGCTGGGCGAAGGCTCCGGCGCGGCGCTGGCGATCAGCCTGGTGCGTGGCGCCCTGGCCTGCCATGAGGGCATGGCGACCTTCGCCCAGGCGGGGGTCAGCGACAAGGATTAGGCCGCGGCTACCAGGTCACGGTGAAGACGGCGACCAGGAGTCCGGTGGCGGCGATGGCAATCCAGACCAGCGCATGGGGGTTCGTCGCCACCCGACCGCGCCAGCCCTGCGACCCCCGGTCGGCCGGACGAGCCGTCCCGCTTTGCACCGGTTGGCCTTCGCGGCCAGGGTCGGGTGGCGAGCCGTCGCCGGCCCGCACATCCGCAGCGGGCTCCGGGACCGGACTGTCGGCCGGGATTTCGGCGGCGTCCCGCGCCAGGGCGGCGGCGAGCTCATCCGGGTCCACGGTGACGACCTGGACCGACTCGCCGGTGCCGGGCCGCCCGGACAGCCGGATCATCGTCGCGATCCGGCGATAGGCGGGCGGCGACGTGCCGTCGATCCACTCCTCGTCGGTCTCCACGGTGTAGCTGCCCGGCGGCTGCAGGCCGCCGATGCCGCTCAGGCTGAAGGGCCGGCGGAACGAGACGGTGCTGCTGTTGGTGCGCATGGTCATCGCAGGTCCCTCCATTCCCTTGGCCCTTGGACGCTACAATGCGCCGTGCGCTACGGCGTAGAGGGCGATCAGCACCAGGAGGCCGATCGGGATCACGACGGGGGGAACCAGCCAGGCCTTCACAACGGCGCCCGTTCCGGAGCGAGCTCCGGTCCCGTCACAGCGGGGACCGGTTCGATCTTCGGCCGCCAGCGAAGGACCCTGCGATGCGCCCGCGCGATGTCCAGGACCGTCAGATGCCGGGCGGCCCGTTCGTAGCCGGACTGTGCCGCCTCACGGCGGGCGCCCAGCTCCCCGGCCGCGGCCAGGAGAAACCAGGTGCAGGCCTTCAGCGCATCCTTCTCGGCGCCCGGACCTTCGCCATAGAGCTGGGCCAGGCGGATCTGCGCCCGCGGCAGGCCCTGCTTCGCCGCACGCAGCAGCCAGCGGATGGCTTCGCTGCGCTTGTCCTCGCCGATATAGCCGTTGTCGTCGTCGCGATTGTCGTAGACGACGCCGAGATTGAACTGCGCCACGGCGTCGCCCCGTTCGGCGTCGCGCTCCAGGCGTTTCATGCTTTCGGACTTCACTGGGGCGCCCCTTCGTGCTGGCGTGCGGGCTCGGGCCCGGCTGAAACAGCCGGCGGGATGCCAGCACGCGATATGGCGGACATCGCGAGACCGATCGGCCGGCCGGCGGAGGTCGCGGCCATCGCCCCATCGGCCGGTCCCGATATCTCTCGGATCAAGCGGATGATATGGGGTCGTCCACCAGACATTGCGACGGCAAGCGGGCGTTGCTGTCCGTAAAATCGGCCGCCTTCTGCGTTCCATCCGCTCCCGAGCACTGAAATAGCTCATATATCCGCAGATTATTTTTCAGATTATATTTCCAATCAAAAATAAATCTTCGGATTTCCTTGAGTTATCATCTCAATCGGACC
>NZ_JBYRFX010001096.1:0-10682 GCF_057815775.1 Inquilinus sp. | reverse complement strand
TCGCGTCCCCCGACTCGAGGCCGGGGTCGCGATGACGGCGACGGGCGGTGGGGCAGTATTATCCCTCGACTCATTGTTCCCTTTATGTTCTCATCAAGAGATGACACACACAGCCGCCATCCCCGAGCCACCCACCGCCCTTCCGGCGGCGGAGGGGCTTGCCCGGGACGCGGCGATGCTGACCGACGCCGCCGCCCTGGCCCTGGGCCTGGCCCAGGAACTCACGGTCCTGGCCGTCGCCGTCGGCAAATCCGGCCCTCCGGAGAAGGCGGCCGCCAATCTCGCCGCGGCCGTGACCGCGGCCAGGCAGGTCGAGCGCCTCCTGCTTGCCATGCGCCGCTGCCTCGCCCTGAAGGACCTGCTCTGCCAGCAGCACCGGGAGGACGGGCGACAGGCCGAAGACCGCCGTGACCGGCGGCGGACGGAGATCGGCGAGCGGCGGCGTGCCGTCGTCCAGGGTGTCACCCGCGCCATCGCGGCCCGGAAGCCCGAGGCATCCGACGCTCCCGACAAGGATCCGCGCGAACGGCTGACCAGCGACCTGTATGACCGGGTGCTGGTGGACGAGCGGCTCCTCGCCGACCTGGCCGACACCGCGCTGCCGATCGAAGCGCTGATCCAGGGCCTGTGCCGCGACCTGGGCCTCGCCGCCACCTGGATCGATACCGTCAGGGGCACACCCGGAGAGACGGCGGCGAAGGTCACCGCCTGGCAGAGCCAATTTACGCTCGGTCGCTATCGCCCGATGCCGCCAGCCGATATCGGCCGGCCCGAGGGCGAGTTCCATTCGCTCAACACCGACACCGGCGAGATCTTCGACGCGGATGGCGGGCTGTTCCGGACATTGGCGGACCCGCCGGCGCCAGCAGAGTCGCCGCCGCCCGAATCCCCACCGCCTGATCCCGGCCCCGGCGACACCGGACCGCCTGATGCCACCACGCCGCCGGCGGCGCCCGACCCGGCCCCGCCGCCCGGGCCGCTCCCGCGCGAGCTGACCCTGGCGGAGCGGGCCGAAGCCGACCGACAACGGCGCCGCGAGGCCCTGGAACGGGCATATGCGGAGAATGCCCGCGCCGACGCCTGGCGCCGCGCCCAGCAGACCTAGCCCTGCGTTGCCTCTCCCGCCTGCGGGAGAGGTCGGAGGCGCTTGCGCCTCCGGGGAGCTTGCGCCCCTGGGGTGAGGGCTCTTTCCCACCGCCGGTGCCGACCCCTCACCCGGTCTCGCTGCGCGAGCCCGACCTCTCCCCGCGCAGCGGGGAGAGGTCACGCAAGGAGAACTCGCACCCCCGATTCCGGTTGAGCCCGCCGGTCCGATCGCCCACCTTGTCGGCCTGGATCCACCGCTGCCCGGACAGGAGCCGATGACGGACCCCGTGACAACCTGGCTGGCGCGCAAGCCGATCTCGGCGATCCGCTCCTTCCTCGAGATCGAGGCGGCCGGCGGCATCATCCTGATGCTGGTCGCGGTCCTGGCCCTGATCGCCGCCAACTCGCCGCTGGCCGGCGCCTATGAGCGGCTGCTGGCGCTGCCGATCGGCCTGCACATCGGCGATTTCGGGCTCGAGAAGACGCTGCTGCACTGGGTCAATGACGGGCTGATGGCGGTGTTCTTCCTGCTGGTCGGGCTGGAGATCAAGCGCGAGATCCTGCAGGGCGAGCTGTCGTCGCGCGAGACGCTGATCCTGCCCGCCGCCGCCGCGATCGGCGGCGTGGTCATGCCGGCGCTGATCTATGCCGTCATCAACATCGAGGACCCCGCGGCGCTGCGCGGCTGGGCGATTCCGGCCGCGACCGACATCGCCTTCGCGCTCGGCGTGCTGTCGCTGCTCGGCAGCCGGGTGCCGGTGTCGCTGAAGATCTTCCTGACCGCGCTGGCGATCATCGACGACGTCGCCGCCGTCGTGATCATCGCCATCTTCTACACCGGCGACATCTCGCTGCCGGCGCTGGCCTGGGCGGCGGGCGGGCTGGCCGTGCTGTGCGTCTTCAACTGGCTGCGGGTGCAGGCGGTCTGGGCCTATCTCGTGGTCGGCGCCGTGGTCTGGCTGTTCGTGCTGAAATCCGGCCTGCACGCTACCCTGGCCGGGGTGCTGCTGGCGTTCCTGGTGCCGCTCGACCGCACCGCGGAGGATGAGGACGAGCCGCCGCTGCTGCGGCTGGAGCACAGCCTGCACGACGTCGTCGCCTTCCTGGTGGTGCCGCTGTTCGGCTTCGCCAATGCCGGCGTCTCCTTCGCCGCGGCCAGCCTGTCGACCTTCCTCGAGCCGGTGCCGCTCGGCATCGCCGCCGGGCTGGTGCTGGGCAAGTCGCTCGGCGTCGGCGTCACCGCCTGGGCCGCCATCCGCCTCGGCTTCGCCAGGGTGCCGGCCGGGGCGACCACCGCCCATCTCGCCGGCGTCGCCGTGCTGGCCGGCATCGGCTTCACCATGAGCCTGTTCATCGGCGCCCTGGCCTTCGACGACCCGGCGCTGCAGGCGGCGACCAAGATGGGCGTGCTGGCCGGGTCGGTGATCGCGGCGTTGCTGGGCAGCGCCCTGCTGCTGGCGGTCAGCCGGAAGCGGCCGCGGCCCGGGCCGGAAACGGCGGCGGATTGACCGGCGCGGCATAGACCCGGATCGCCTTGGGCAGCACCCGGAAGCGGGCCGGGGTCTGGGTCGTCACCTCGCCATCGGTGTTGACGTCGCGCGGCCGGCGGGTGCGGACCAGGACCTCCTTGCAGCGGAAGGCGTTGACCTCGTCCCAGCGGCCATGCCGGCCGGCGCGGAAGGACGGATACATCGCGGCCAGCCACATCCAGTGGTCGACCTCGATCGAATAGACGTCGAGCATGCCGTCATCCGGCGCCGCATCCTCGGCGATGGTCATGCCGCCGCCGTAGAAGCGGCCATTGCCGACCGCGATCTGGATGGTCTTGCCCCGCATCACCCGGCCGTCGACCACGATCTCGGCCGAGAAGCGCTCCAGCCGCCGCGCCAGCCGCAGCGCCGCCAGGGCATAGCCGAAGCGGCCCCAGCGCTTCTTGGTGGTGCCGTCCAGCGACTTGGCCAGCTCGACGCTCATGCCCAGGCTGGCGACGTTGAAGAACGGGCGGACGTTGACCTCGCCCAGGTCGATGCGGCGCAGCCGGCCGTCGACGATGATCTGCGCCGCGGCGACCGGGTCGGCCGGCAGCTCCAGCGTCCGGGCCAGGTCGTGGGCGGTGCCCAGCGGCAGGATGCCGAGCGGCAGCCCGGTCTCCCGCAACGCCGAGGCGGCGTGGTTCAGCGTGCCGTCGCCGCCGCCGACGATGACGCAGTCGACCGCGGCGGCATGGCGCCGGATCAGCGTGTCGACATCCTCATGCAGCGGCCGCACCGGCTCGACTCCGCCTTCGGTCAGGGTCTTGATCACGGCATCGAGGCCGGTTCCGGCCCGGCTGGCCTTGGGGTTGACGAGAAACAGCGCCCGGCGTGCGATCATCGCATCGCGGCAATCGCCGCACGGGGGGCCGGCGCGCCGGCCAGCTCGTCGATGATCGGGCAGTCCGGGTCATGGTCGCCGGGGCATTGGTGGACCAGCTTGCCCAGGCTCTCGCGCAGCGCTTCCAGCTCGCGGATCTTCTCGTCGATCTCGACGATGCGGGTGGAGGCCAGGTGCTTCACCGTGGACGAACAGCGCGTCGGGTCCTCGTACAGCGTCAGCAGCGACCGGCACTGTTCGATGGTGAAGCCGAATTCACGCGACCGGCGCAGGAAGCGCAGGACCTCCAGCGCATGCGCGCCGTAGTCGCGGTAGTTGTTGTCGCGCCGGTCCGGCCGGACCAGCCCGATCTCCTCGTAGTACCGGATCGTCTTCGCCGGCAGGCCCGAATGGTGGGCTGCTTCGCCGATGTTCATGGCCCTCGTCTCCCTCGCCGCAGCAGTGGACCAAATCCGACGGCCCCTGCGCAAGCTCCGATGCGATCCAGACGCGATCGCGTTCTGTCACACACACGATCCGTCAGACCCGGGGCCGCCACCGCCGCAGCAGCAGGGCGTTGCCGACGACACTGATGCTGCTCAGCGCCATCGCCGCACCGGCCAGGGCCGGGTTCAGCAGCCCGAACGCCGCCAGCGGCAGGCCGACGACGTTGTAGGCAAAGGCCCAGAACAGATTCTGCCGCACCTTGTTCCAGGTCGCCCGGCTGATCGCCAGCGCATCGGCCACCAGCCGCGGGTCCGGCCGCATCAGCGTGATCGCCGCCGCCGCCATCGCCACGTCGGTGCCGCCGCCCATGGCGATGCCCAGATCGGCCTCGGCCAGGGCCGGGGCGTCGTTGATGCCGTCGCCGACCATCGCCACCCGGGCGCCGCCGGCGCGCAGCCGGGCGATGGTGGCGACCTTGTCCTCCGGCCGCACCGGCGCCTCGACCTCGGTGATGCCGATCCGGGCGGCGACGCTGTCGGCCACGGCGCGGGCGTCGCCGCTCAGCATCCGGGTGCGGATGCCGGCGGCGGTCAGCCCGGCCACCGCCTCGGCCGCGCCTGGCTTCAGCGGGTCGGCGACGGCGATGGCGCCGCGAACTTCCCCGGCCACCGCCACCAGCATGACGGTGCGGCCGGCGGCCTCGCGGTCGGCGATCATCCGGGCCAGCACCTCGGGCAGGGCGGCGCCGGCCTCCTGCATCAGCGCGGCGTTGCCGATGGCCACGGCCTGGCCGTCGACGCTGCCGGTCACGCCACGGCCCGGGCGGGCGGTGATACCGGAAGCGGTGGGAACCGCCAGATTGCGCCGCGCGGCCTCGGCCTCGACGGCGCGGGCCAGCGGGTGCTCGCTGCCGCCCTGCACTGCGGCGGCCAGGGCCAGCAGCGCATCCTCGTCGCCCGCGGGGGCGACGATGTCGGTCACATCAGGCCGGCCCTCGGTCAGGGTGCCGGTCTTGTCGAACACCACGGTGTCGATTTTGGGCGCCCGCTCGATCGTCTCGATGTCGCGGATCAGGATGCCGGCGCGGGCGGCGGCGCCGGTGCCGGTGACGATCGCGGCCGGCGTGGCCAGGCCCATGGCGCAGGGGCAGGCGATCACCAGCACCGCCACCGCGGCGCCCAGCGCCTGGTCGATGCTGCCGCCCGCCAGCAGCCAGCCGGCGAAGGTGGCGATGGCGATGGCCAGCACGATCGGCACGAACACGGCGCTGACCCGGTCGACCAGCTTCTGGATCGGCGCCTTGCCGGACTGCGCCGCCTCGACCAGCCGGACGATGCGGGCGATGGTCGAATCCTCGCCCACCGCCGTCGCCGCCAGGGTCAGGGCGCCGGTGCCGTTCAGCGCGCCGGCGGCGACCGTGTCGCCCGGGCGTTTGGGGACGGGCAGGCTCTCGCCGGTCACCAGCGATTCGTCGACCTCGCTCTCGCCGCTCTCGACCGTGGCGTCGACCGGCAGGCGCTCGCCGGGGCGGACCAGGATGCGGTCGCCGGGGCGCAGCTCGTCCACCGGCCGTTCGACGGGGCCGTCCGCGGTCAGCACCCGCGCCGTCTCCGGCCGCAGCGCCATCAGCGCCCGCAGGGCGGAGCTGGCGCCGCGCTTGGCCCGCGCCTCCAGCCGCTTGCCCAGCAGCACCAGCGTGATCACCACGGCCGAGGCTTCGAAATACAGCAGGCCCATCGCCATGTCGCCATGCAGCGCCACCTGCACCGCGCTGAAGCCCCAGGCGGCGCTGGTGCCCAGCGCGACCAGCACATCCATGCCGGGGCTGCGGTGGCGCAGCGAGGCCCAGGCGCCGCGGTAGAAGCGGGCGCCGGCCCAGAATTGCACGGGGGTGGCCAGCACCAGCTCGGCCCAGGGAGTCAGGTGCCAGGGCAGGCCCAGTGCCATCGCCGCCATGTTCAGCACCAGCGGCAGGGTCAGCAGCAGGGCCGCGGCCAGCGTCGCAGTCTCGATCCACGCCTTGGGGTCGGCCGTCGGCTCGCTGCCGGCGGTAACCTGGGGCCGCACGTCGTAGCCGGCGTCGCGCACCGCCTCGGCCAGCGCCGCGCGGTCCGGCCCGTCCGGGGCGACGGAGATGTCGGCCCGCTCCAGCGCCAGGTTGACGTTGGCCGCCACCACGCCGGGGGTGCGGCTCAGGGCGCGTTCGACACGGCCGGCGCAGGCGGCGCAGGTCATGCCGGTGATGTCCAGTCGGAGTGCGGATGTGGTGCTCATGACGGGGAGATGGGGCTTCCAGGTGCTGGAAGGTCAAGACCCCATCCGAACCCCTGTCATGCAGCAGGCGCGGTTCCCGCTTTTACGGCAGGTCTTCGCCGTCCTCGAACACCCGCCGGGTCAGGATGACGGAGGGGATGGTCGGCTTCAGCGCCCGGACCTTGTCGCGGGCCAGCCACCAGCCGACGGCCAGCACGATGGCGATCAGCGGCAGCGACGAGATGGTCAGCGTGCCGACGGGATAGTCGAACGCCATCAGCACCAGGACGCCGAACAGGAAGGCCAGGGTGACCCAGGTGCTGGCCGGGGCGGCCGGCATGCGGAACGTCGCCCGCTCGGCCTCTCCCCGCGCCACGGCCCGGCGCAGCATCAGCTGGCACACCAGGATGAAGGCCCAGGTGCTGACGATGCCGAGCGAGGCGATGTTCAGCACGATCTCGAACACCTGCGACGGCACGAGATAGTTCAGCACCACGCCGATGCAGTAGATCGCGACCGTCACCAGGATGCCGCCATAGGGCACCTTGTTGGAGTTCATCTTGCCGACGAATTCCGGCGCCGACCCGCCCATCGACATCGCCCGCAGCACCCGGCCGGTGGAGTACAGGCCGGAGTTCAGGCTGGACAGGGCCGCGGTCAGCACCACGATGTTCATGATGGTGCCGATGCCCGGCACGCCCAGTGCGGTAAAGAAGGTGACGAACGGGCTCTCGCCGGCCTTGTAGGCGGTCCAGGGCAGCAGCAGAACCAAGAGGACGACCGAGCCGACATAGAATAGCGCGATGCGCCAGATCACGCTGTTGATCGCCCGCGGCAGGATCTTGCGGGCGTCCTCGGTCTCGCCGGCGGCGGTGCCGATCAGCTCGATCCCGGCATAGGCGAAGACCACCCCCTGGACGATGATGACGGCGGGCAAGAGGCCGTGCGGGAAGATGCCGCCATTGGCGGACACCAGCTGCAGCCCTGTGGCATGGCCGGCGACCTCGTGGCCGCTGCCCAGGATGACGATGCCGATGATCAGGAACAGCACCAGCGCCGCCACCTTGACCAGCGAGAACCAGAACTCCATCTCGCCGAACCACTTCACCCCGACCAGGTTCATCACCGTGATCAGGCCGATCGCGACCAGCGCGAACATCCATTGCGGCACGTCGGAGAACATCGCCCAGTACTGCATGTACAGGGCCGCGGCGGTGGTATCGACGATGCCGGTCATCGCCCAGTTCAGGAAGAACATCCAGCCGGCGACGAAGGCGGCGCGCTCGCCCAGGAACTCGCGGGTGTAGGACACGAAGCTGCCGGAGGTCGGGCGGTGCATCACCAGCTCGCCCAGCGCCCGCAGGATCAGGAAGGAGAAGAAGCCGCAGACGAGGTAGACCAGTGCCAAAGCGGGGCCTGCGATCTGCAGCCGGCCGCCGGCGCCAAGGAACAGCCCGGTGCCGATGGCGCCGCCGATGGCAATCATCTGTACCTGCCGGGACTTCAGGCCCTTATGGTAGCCCTCCTCATGGGATTCGAGCCAGGCCTTCTTGGCGGCATGGGGGTCGGAACTCGCGGCGGATGCCCGGGGTGCGATCGAGTCGGTCACCTTGTCTTCCGCTCCTTCTTGATTGTTCCGCGGTGGACCCGGGAATTCTGGAACGCTAGGCCGCAACGGAAGCCATCGTCAACGCGTCTGCCGGGAATTTCTGTCGGATGTATGTCGACAATCTTGGGGGCGATTTGAAACGAATGCCGGCTATATCGAGTCGGCGATCCAGCGGCGAAAGCGGGCCACCTGGGGGCGGCGCCAGCGGGCGGGGGTCGAGACCAGCCAATAGCCCAGCCCGGCATCGATGCTGCCCATGAAGGGCCGGACCAGGCGGCCGGCCTGCAGCGCCTCCGCCACCAGCAGCGGCCAGGCCAGGCACAGCCCATGGCCGGCCAGCGCCGCCTCGACCGCCAGCGACGCGTCGGGGAAGCGCCGGCGCGGATGGCCGGTGAAGTCGCCCGGGCCGCCGGACGCCGCCCAGGCATTCCAGCCGAACAGGCTCAGCTCGTCCTCGATCAGCGGCACCGTGCCGGCCCGGGCCGGGTCCTGCAGCTCGGCCGCGATGGCCGGGGTGCAGACCGGGAACAGCGGCTGCGGCGTCGCCAGCTCGGCCCGCAGGCCGGGCCAGCGGCCGCGGCCGAAGCGGATGCCGAGGTCGACATCCTCGCGGTCGAACTCGACCAGCCGGCTGGTGGTCACCAGCCGCACCTCCAGCTCGGGGTGACGGGCGGCCAGTCCGACCAGCCGCGGCACCAGCCAGCGGGCGGCGAAGGCCAGGCCGCAGGTCACGGTGACGCTGCTGCGGTCCTGCGCCGTGGTCTCCGCCACCGCAACGGCGATGCGCTGGAAGGCGTCGGCCAGCGCCGGCAGCAGCCGGCGTCCGGCGGGGGTCGGCACCAGCCCGCGGTCGCCGCGGTCGAACAGGGCGACGCCGAGCTGCGCCTCCAGCCCGCGCAGCCGGTGGCTGACCGCGCTCGGCGTCACGCCCAGTGCCTCGGCGGCGCGGGACAGGGAGCCGAGGCGCCCGACGGCCTCGGCCGCCTGCAGCGCGTTCAAGGAGGGCAGGGCCATTTGAGATTATCTCAACAGGGCTGGAGGAGATCTCGCTTGGGTCACGGTGCACCGGAGGGGATCATGGGGCCGAACGATGAAGCAAGCTCAATCGGACCAGCCCATGATCCCCCCTCGCCAGTTCGTGGCCTTCCATCTGGTCGACGTCTTCGCCGACGATCCCCTGTCCGGCAACCCGCTGGCGCTGGTGCCGGATGCGGATGCGCTGGACGATGCGGCGATGCGCCGGATCGCCCGCGAGTTCAACCAGTCCGAGACGACCTTCCTGCTGGCGCCGACGATGGCCGGCGCGGCGGCCCGGCTGCGCTCCTTCACCCCGACCGGGGCGGAGGTCTCGGGCGCCGGGCACAACGCCCTCGGCGCCTGGTGGTGGCTGGCGGAATCGGGGCGGCTCGGGGCGCTCGGCGACGGGCTGGCGCTGGGCCAGGAACTCGGCGGCCGGGTGCTGCCGGTGGCGGTGTCGGCCCGGGCCGGCGTGCTGCACGGCATCGGCCTGACCCAGGGCGAGCCCCGAGCCCTGGCGGAGCATCCCGACCTGCCGGCGCTGGCGGTGGCGCTGGGCCTCGGCGCCGGCGACCTGCTGCCCGGCGCGCGGGTGGTCTCGACCGGGGCGGCGCATCTGCTGGTGCAGGCCCGCGACCGGGCCGCGGTGGCGGCGGCCCAGCCCGATGCGGCCCGGCTGCTGGCGGCGCTCGGCGCCGTCTCGGCGCAGGGCTGCTACCTCTATAGCCTCGATGCGATCGACCCGGCGGCCGCGGCGCATGCCCGCTTCTTCAACCCGACGGTCGGCATATCAGAGGATCCGGCGACCGGCAGCGCCGCCGGCCCGCTGGCCTGGCACCTCGCCACGCGCGGCCTGGTGCCGGCGGCCGGCGAGATCACGATCGAACAGGGCCATGCCGTGGGCCGGCCCAGCCGGCTCGCGGTCCGCATCGGCCCCGGCGGAGTCGAACTGTATGGCCGCTGCGTCACCGTCGCCGACGGCACGCTGCGGCTTTGATGAACTGGAAAGGAACGGAAGACATGATCGGAGAGCGCATCTTCACCGGCTCGCCTTACGAGGATAAGGCCGCCTATGCCCGCGCCGTGGTGGTCGATGGCTGGGTCCTCGTCTCCGGCACCACCGGCTTCGACGCGGAGGCCTTCACATTCCCGGAGGATGTCGAAAGCCAGTGCGAGAACTGCTTCCGCAACATCGCCTGGGCGCTCGGCCAGGCCGGGGCCAGCCTCGACGACCTCGTGCGCGTGGTGATCTACGTCACCAGCCAGGCGGAGTTCGAGCGGATCCTGCCGATCATCCGCAAGCATTGCGACGCGGCGCGGCCGGCCAACACCACGGTCTTCGCCCAGCTGGTGCAGCCGCATATGCGGGTCGAGATCGAAGCAACGGCCCGCCTGCCCAAGGCAGGCTGACCAAGTGGCCGCAGACCGGGCCCGCCGGGCCCGGTCTTTGCCATTCGCGTCAGGCCCGCGGGGCGTGCTTGTTCAGGATGCGCTGCAGGGTGCGGCGATGCATCTTCAGGCGGCGCGCGGTTTCCGAGACGTTGCGGTCGCACTGTTCGAACACGCGCTGGATGTGTTCCCACCGCACCCGGTCGGCCGACATCGGGTTCTCCGGCGGCGGCGGCAGGCTCTCACCGGGGTTCAGCAGCGCCGCCTCGATCTGGTCGGCATCGGTCGGCTTGGCCAGGTAGTCGACGGCACCGGCCTTCACCGCGGCGACCGCCGTGGCGATGTTGCCGTAGCCGGTCAGCATGATCACCCGGCTGTCCGGCCGGGCCTCATGCAGCACGGGCACGATGTCCAGGCCGTTGCCGTCGCCCAGCCGCAGGTCCAGCACCGCGAAGGCGGGGGCGACGCGGCGGGCCAGGTCGATGCCGGTGGCCAGGCCGTCGGCGGTCACCACCTCGAAGCCGCGCTT
>NZ_JBYRFX010001095.1:0-4155 GCF_057815775.1 Inquilinus sp. | reverse complement strand
ATCTCGGCCGGCGCGGTGTTCATGGGCGCCAACACCTATATCGGCAACGCGCCCAATTTCATGGTGCGCTCGATCGCGCAGGAGCGCGGCGTGGCGATGCCCAGCTTCTTCGGCTACATGGCCTGGTCCGGCGGCATCCTGCTGCCGCTGTTCCTGCTGGTGTCGCTGGTCTTCTACGCCGGCTGACCTGCTACCAGCCCCTCCGCAGCAGGGCGCCGATCAGCGCGGCCGAGGCCAGCAGCGGTGCTACGGTCCGCACATGGTTCCAGCCGGTCCATTCCCGGAGGTAGCGCGTCCACAGCGCCGCACCTTCGGTGCTGGCCGGGTTCGCCGCCGCCAGCGCGTCGTTCAGCGGGACGTTGAAGGCCATGGTCACGACGATGGCGCCGATGACATAGAGCGCGCCGCCGGCGAGCAGCAGGGCGGCCCCCGGCTCCTGCCAATGCAGCACCGCGACGACCGCCAGGACGATGCAGGCCAGCGCGGTGCCGAACAGCGCCGACATGAACCAGGGGGTGACGGCGAAGACGTTGATGGACTGCATCGCCGCGATGCCCTGCGGCGGCAGCAGCCGGCCCAGCGCCGCCATCACGAAGGTCGTGAAGGCGAAGAACACGCCGCCGATCAGGCCGCAGCCGATGGCGGTGACCAGGGTCAGGATGGTGAGCAGACGGTCGGTCATCGTGCGCTCCGAGGGAAGAGAGGTCAGGCGGCCCAGATGCCGGTCGCGGCCGCGGCGCGGGCATAGGCGCTGAAATCCCGAGGCGCGCGGCCCAAGGCGCGGCGGACGCCGTCGGTGAGGTGGGCGTTGCGCCCGTCCAGCACCTCGGAAAACAGGTACTTCAGCAGATTGGCCAGGTCTGGCGGCAGGCCCGCGGCGGCCAGCTCGGCCTCGAACTCCGCCAGCGGGATCTGCTGGTAGCGGATGTCACGGCCGGCGGCCTCGGCGATCTCGCCGATGGCGTCGGCGAAGCTCAGCAGCCGCGGGCCGGTCAATTCGTAGAGCTGGCCGGCATGGCCGTCTTCGGTCAGCGCCGCGACCGCGGCATCGGCGATGTCGTCGGCATCGATGAAGGGCTCGCCGACCGGCCCGGCCGGCAGGGCGACCAGGCCGCTGCGCACCGCGTCGACCAGGTAATTCTCGCTGAAATTCTGGCTGAACCAGCTGGCCCGCAGGATGGTCCAGTCGGCGCCGGAGTCCTGCACCGCCGCCTCGCAAAGCTGCGCTTCCTCCTCGCCGCGGCCGGACAGCAGCACCAGCCGCCGGGCGCCGCTCTCCACTGCCTGCCGGGCGAAGGCGTCGACGGCATCGACCGCGCCGGGCATCGCCAGGTCGGGCGCATAGGCGATATAGACAGCCGACACGCCCTGCAACGCCGCGGCCCAGCCGGAGCGGTCGTCCCAGTCGAAGGCCGGGCGTCCGGCGCGCGAGCCGATGCGCACGGGCACGCCGCGCGCCGCCAGCCGTTCCGCCACCCGGCGGCCGGTCTTGCCGGTGCCGCCCAGCACCAGGGTCAGGGGAGTGTCGGTCATGGCGTCCTCCATAACATGAGTTATGCTCACATTTGCTAATGTGATAATCCCTCGTATTATGGATGGCAAGCGCAATCGTTCCGGACCCAGTTCATGGCCACGCCAGCCCCCTCGGACCCGCAGCCCTCGGCCGCGCGCCGGGTGCCGACCCAGCGCCGCAGCCGCGAGCGCGTGGAAAGCCTGCTCAGCACGGCGGCGGCCCTCATCGCGGCGAAGGGCAGCGACGCGATGCGGATGAGCGAGGTGGCGGAGAAGGCGGGCGTCTCGATCGGCTCGCTGTACCAGTACTTCCCGGACAAGGCGGCGATCCTGCGCACCCTGGCCGAACGCTATGACGCGCAGGGGCGGGAGTGCATCCGGGTCGAGCTGGACGCGGTGCGCGACATGCCCGGCCTGCGTGCCGCCCTGGGCCGCCTGACCGACGCCTATTACCAGATGTTTCTGGCCGAGCCCGTCATGCGCGACATCTGGTCGGGCACCCAGGCCGACAAATCGCTGCAGGACATGGACCTGGCCGAGAACCGCACCCTCGGCGGCATGCTGGCCGAGGTGCTGGCCCGGCTGCAGCCCCGGGCCGACCGGGCCGAACTGGAAACCTCGGCCTTCCTGACCATGCATCTGGTCGGTGCCACGGTGCGCCTGGCCATCACCGTCGACCAGGCCGAGGGCGAGGCCCTGGTCGCCACCTTCAAGCGGATGATGCTGAAGGAGATCCTGCCGGAGTGACGGCGGGCTCAGTGATCACAGGATCAGGAGCGGCGGACGCCGTGCCGCCGGGAGGCCAGCCTCAGCCAGGGCGCCGCATGGAAGGCGGCCATGAGCCAGTACATCGGGGCCATGCCGCTCAACGGCGATGCGTCCGGAGCGGCCGCACAGATCATGTCGATCGGTCCGCCCAGGGCGGGCGTCAGCAGGGCCATCAGGGTGAAGGTCGGCGCTGCCGCCAGGGACAGCCAGTCGGCGGCGCCGAGGCCGGCCACGGGAGATTTCTGACCTGTCCCGGCGATAGGCGTCGCCATTTTCACGTCTCCATCCGTTCTCGATGCTGTCGGCGGTCGTCTGCCGCGGGATAGACTTGGCGCCGGAGGCCGGGATGGGGGGAGTGACAAGTGTGGCGGGATTCCGATGGACTCGCTGATCACCGCCGCGGCGCGTGCCCTCGCGGCGGGTGATCCGCTCGGCGCCCTGACGCGGGTCGCCCTGCGCGACGACGCGCCGGGGCTGGCGCTGCGGGGCATCGCGATGGCGCAGCTCGGCGACCTCGTCCGGGCGAAAGCTTTGCTACGCCGGGCGGCGCGCGCCTTTGGGCCGCGAGAGGCGGTGGCCCGCGCCCGATGCATCGTCGCCGAGGCCGAGATCGCGCTCGCCTCGCGCGATTTGGGTTGGCCGGCGAAGACGCTCGACGCCGCGCGGGCGACGCTCGAAACCCATGGCGACCGGGTGAACGCGGCCCATGCCCGCTATCTCGCCGTCCGCCGCCTGCTGCTGATCGGACGCCTCGATGAAGCCGAACGGGCGCTTGCCGAACTCGACCCCACCCCCTTTCCGCCGGCACTGCTGGCGGCCCATGAGCTGGTGGTGGCTGGGATCGCGATGCGACGCCTCCGGTCCCAGGCGGCGCGTGGCGCGCTCGCCCGGGCCCAGGGCGCCGCGCGGGCCGCCGGCATTCCCGCGCTGACGGCAGAGGTCGACAGCGCCTCCCGCATCCTGGACATGCCGGCGGCACGCCTGCTGGCGCGGGGCGCGGAACGCCCGCTGCTGCTGGAAGAGGTCGAAGCGCTGCTGGCGTCAGGGGTGCTCGTGGTGGATGCGTGTCGTCATGCCGTGCGCGACACCGGCACAGTGGTCTCGCTCGCCACCCGGCCGGTGCTGTTCGCGCTCGCCCGTGCGCTGGCCGAGGCGTGGCCCGGGGATGTGCCGCGCGGCGTGCTTCTCGCCTGGGCCTTCGGGGCGAAGTTCGCCGATGAATCGCATCGGGCCCGGCTGCGGGTCGAGATCGGGCGGCTTCGCAGGGAGCTGCGGATGCTGGCCGGCATCAGCGCCACGAAGCGGGGCTTCGCTCTGGTGCCGCGCGCCGGCGAGGTCGTCGTGCTGGCACGGCCGGTCGAAGAGCCGCATGCGGCGGTGCTCGCCTTCCTGGCCGACGGTGAATCCTGGTCGAGCTCGGCCCTGGCGCTGGCGCTCGGGGCCAGCCAACGCACCGTGCAGCGGGCGCTCGATGCGCTGGCAGTGGCCGGCAAAGTGCAGTCGTTCGGCCGCGGGCGGGCGCTTCGCTGGCTGACCCCGCCGATGCCGGGATTCACGACGACCTTGTTACTCCCGGCCCCGCTGACAGGTGGCTAGGGTCAGGACAAGACATCAAGCGATTGAGGTGGACCGATGAAACGATCAGCAGCCGAAATCCTCCAGGAATACGGACCCTTCCCGGGCGTCGACGAGGTGCATGGCGTCAGCTATGACGGCCAGCATGTCTGGTTTGCCGCCGGCGACACGCTGAACGCCCTCGATCCCGCCAGTGGGAAGACCGTGCGGTCGATCGATGTCGCCGCCCATGCCGGAACCGCCTTCGACGGCCGGCACCTGTTCCAGATCGCCGAGGATCGCATCCAGAAGATCGATCCG
>NZ_JBYRFX010001094.1:0-9430 GCF_057815775.1 Inquilinus sp. | reverse complement strand
CGACCATTCCTCGGTGATCGGCGCGGACCTCCACAACGAACCCTACAACGGCACCTGGGGCGGCGGTGGCGCCAATGATTGGGCGGCGGCCGCCGAGGCGGCCGGCAACGCCATCGGCGCGGTCAATCCCAACTGGCTGATCTTCGTCGAGGGTGTCGGCAGCTACAACGGCGACAACTACTGGTGGGGCGGCAACCTCGAAGGTGTTCGCGACCGGCCGATCGAACTCGATGTCGGCCACAAGCTCGTCTACTCGGCGCACGACTATCCCAACTCGGTCTACGCCCAGCCCTGGTTCCAATCGCCCGATTTCGCGGCGCAACTGCCTGGGGTCTTCGACAAGGCGTGGGGCTACATCTACCGGGAAGGCATTGCGCCGGTCTATGTCGGCGAATTCGGCAGCAAGCTGGTCGACCCGAAGGACGCGCCCTGGCTGGAGGCCCTGACCTCCTACATGTCCGGCGACTTCGACAACAACGGGACCATCGATATTCCGGCGGGCCAGCAGGGTATTTCCTGGACCTACTGGTCATGGAATCCGAATTCAAACGATACCGGCGGCATCCTGAAGGATGACTGGAGCACCGTGAACGAGAACAAGGTCGCCTATCTCAGGCCGATCGAATTCGACTTCCACGAAACGGGCGGCGGCACGGGCGACCACAATGTCCTGTCCTTCGTGGTGTCGCTCTCGGCGCCCGCGACCGAGGCCGTGACCGTCGGCTATCACACCGTGGCCGGCGACGCGACTTCGTCCGACTTCACCATGACGAGCGGCACGCTGACCTTTGCCGTGGGGGAGCAGAGCAAGACGGTCCAGGTGTCCGTCACGGCCGACCTCCTGCATGAGGGCAACGAGCACTTCCAGGTGGTGCTCACGGATCCGCATGGCGCGGTGATCGGATCCGCCACCGCCACGGGGACCATCATCGATGATGACGGCACGGTCGGCGGCAGCGGCAACGACCATCTCACCGGCACCAGCGGCGCCGACACCCTGGCCGGCAATGGCGGCAACGACACGCTCGACGGCGGTGCCGGCAACGACCGGCTGGATGGGGGCGACGGCAACGACATCCTCATCGGCGGCACGGGCGCGGATGTGCTGATCGGCGGCGCCGGCATCGACACCGCCAGCTATGCCACGAGCACCGGCGGCGTGAACGTCAACCTGGCGACCGGGCTGGGCCTGGCGTACGAGGCGCAGGGCGACACGCTGAACGGGATCGAAAACGTGGCCGGCAGCCGGGGCAATGACTACATGGGGGGCAACGGCAATGCCAACACCCTGACCGGCGTTGCCGGCAACGACACGCTCCAGGGCTTCGGCGGCCTCGACACGCTGAATGGCGGCGATGGAAACGACACCCTGTATGGCGGCGTCGGCAAAGACAGCTTGACCGGCGCCGCCGGGGCGGACAGGTTTGTCTACACCACGATCGGCGACAGCCCGGTCGGCGGGTCGTCGACCTCCGACGCGATCCTCGATTTCAGCCATGCCCAGGGCGACCGGATCGACCTGTCAGCGATCGACGCGAACACCGGCCTGGCCGGCGACCAGGCCTTCAGGGTCATCGGCGCGGCGGCGTTCACCCACCATGCCGGTGAGCTGCGCTTCGCGACCGTGTCGGGCGTCACCTCGATCTATGGCGACGTCAACGGCGACGGCACTGCGGATTTCCAGATCCGCTTGTCCGGCGCCATCGCCCTGGTGGCCGCGGACTTCGTGCTGTAGCGAACTGCAAGCGCTATCGGCGAGGACCGGCGGTTCGAGCTGGCGGTCCCGGCCAGCCACGGCGATAGCATCCTCGACGCTGGGGATGGCCCATGACGAGACAGGGGCGGCTCATCCCGCCCCGGTCGACCGGGCCTTGGCCCGGGCCGCCCGATGCAGGCTCTCCGCCAGGATGGCCAGGCAGCCGGCCAGCAGCAGCACGCCGCCGGCCAGGGCCGGCAGGCCCGCCCATCGCACGGCCGCGGCCACGATGGCGACCAGCACGAGGATGGCCAGCGCCAGCGCGCCGTCATCGATGAACAGGCCGATCAGTTCGGCGAAAGCGGTGCGCAGAGCCGTCATCGGATGATCGCCTGCTGGCTGGAGGACCGAAGCCATCGCACGGCAGCCAGGGACACCACGGCGACAACCGCCAGGATGCCGAGCAGCGAGAGATCGGCACCCGGCCAATGCGCCCCGAGCCCCTCGCCCGTCCAGAACACGCCGAACGCGGTCAGCAGCAGGCCGACGGCGAATTTCAGCGTGTTCTCCGGCACCCTCGACAGCGGCTTGTGCACGGCGACGCCGATGATGAGGACCAGCAGGCAGGCCGCGGCGGCGCCGAGGCTGGCATAGCCGACCATGCCCCGGCCGGCGCCGACGGCGATCACGATGAAGACCACCTCGACACCTTCGAGCAGCACCGCCTTGAAGGCCGCCGCCCCCGCCAGGAAATCGGCACGACGTTCGGCGTTGCGGCGCTGCAGTGCGTCCGTCTCAGCCGCGAAGGCCTTCGCCTCGTCGCGCAGGGCGATGAAGCCGGCGCTGCGCAGGATCGCCTTGCGCAGCCAGCGCAGCCCGAACAGCAGCAGCAGCGTGCCGATGACGAATTGCAGCAGGCCGATCGGGATCAATTCGAGCAGCGGCCCGAGCACGATTACCAGGGCGGCCAGCACGGCCAGCGCCAGGACGGTGCCGATGATGGCCGGCCGCCAGCTTCGCGACAAGCCCACGGCCAAGATGATGGTGAAGGCTTCGACCACCTCGACGAAGGAGCCGAGGAAGGAAGCGGTCACGGTCGAGATGATGGCGGTGACGCCGGTCATGGTGTCTTCCTCGTTCCCCGCTTCAGCCACAGCCGGTCGATGCCGCCGCGCAGCGCGCCGAACCGTTCCAGGCTGGCCAGGGCGGCATCCCGGTCGCGGGCGGCCAGGGCGACGATCATCGCCTCGATCACCACCATGGTCCCCGCATGCATCGCCAGGTGGTCGGCGCGGCCGCGGGGCACCGGCAGCACCTCGGCCACCCGGCCGCGGACAAAGGGGCCGAGGCTGTCGCTGACCAGCAGCACGGGAATGCCGGCCCGTTCGGCGGCATCGAGCGTCAGCTCGGCCTCCCGGTACATCGGCGCATAGGCCAGCATCAGGACGGCGTCGCCCTCGGCCAGCCCGAGCAGCTGGTCGGCGAGGCCGATGCCGGTGGCGGAGAGGGCGCGGGTCTCAAGCCCGATGCGGTTGAACTGCAGCGCCAGATATTCGGCCAGGCTGCCGGACGGGCCGATGCCGAAGACGTGCCGGCGCCTGGCGGCGGCCAGGGTGTCGATCACCCTCCCGAACCGCTCCTGGAACCCGGGGTCGGCCAGCACCGCCAGCGCCTCATGATGCGCAGCCAGGACATGGCGCAGCGCCCCGCCGGCATCGGTGCCCGCCTCGTCCAGGGTCCGGCGCAGCCGTCCGTCCTGCGTTGCGGATCCGGTCAGGTCGCCCAGCAGCGCCTCACGCAGATGCGACAGGCTGTCGAAGCCGAGCGAGCGCGCGGTGCGGACCACGGTGGCATCGCTCGCGCCGGCCTGCGCCGCGATCTGGGCGGCGGAACCGAGCAGGACGGCCTGTTTGTGTTCGACGAAGAACCGTGCCATCCGTTGTTCCGCCGGAGACAATTCGGCGAAGGCCACGTCGACCCGCTCGTCGAAGGCGGAGGCGTCGGATGGGGTGTCTTCGGGTGACGCGTCTGTCGTAACCATTTCAAGAAACTACAGCAGGTTGTAACTGCTACAAAGCTCTATCGGTGGCTCCTGTTGCCCGGAAATGGCAGCCCCGCGCCTCGGGCGGGGCGACAGGGCTGGCGCCGATCGATGGCGGCGTGGCAGATTCCGGGGCGGGGCCCCGAAGCCGCCGAATGCCCTCGGCGACGCCTGATGGGGCCATATCCTTACGGGACGTGACCGCCATGCCGGCTCAAACCATCAGGATCGACTTCGTCTCCGACGTCTCCTGCCCCTGGTGCGCCATCGGCCTCGCCGCGCTGGAGCAGGCCGTCCAGCGGCTGGACGGTGCGGTGACGGTGGACCTGCACTTCCAGCCCTTCGAGCTGAACCCGCAGATGGCGGCGGAGGGCGAGGACGTGGCCGAGCATCTGGCCAAGAAATACGGCAGCTCCGCCGCCCAGATGCGGCAGAACCAGGAGGGCATCCGCCAGCGCGGCGAAGCGGTGGGCTTCACCTTCAACTTCGATCAGCGCAGCCGCATCTACAATACCTTCGATGCCCACCGGCTGCTGCACTGGGCTGGGCTGGAAGGCCGCCAGAGCGAGCTGAAGCATGCGCTGCTGGCCGCCTATTTCACTGATGGCGAGGATGTCGGCTCCCCGGCGGTGCTGGCGCGGGTGGCCGGCGAGGTCGGGCTGGATGCCGACCGCGCCCGGACGATCCTGGCCGGCGACGACTATGCCGAAGAGGTGCGGGCGCAGGAGCGGTTCTATACCGAGCGCGGCATCCAGTCGGTGCCTTCGATCATCATCGACGAGCGCCGCCTGATCCAGGGCGGACAGCCGGTCGAGGTGTTCGAGCAGGTGCTGCGCCGGGTCGCCGCAGAAGGCAAAGCAGAGGCCTGACCGGCGACGGGTTTTCCCGGTTCGATGCGAGGCCGTGAAACCATTCGCGGCTTCGCTCGGTTCCCAGGCTAGCCGAAGCCGCTCCCGACCCCCGGGGCGTATCGGTGCCGGGAGGGAACCTGATTGCCCGAAACACTCGACCTCCGCTCCGGCCATCCCGTCTGGACCGCCCGCGGACAACCCGACATCCCCACCACGCCGCTGGTCGACGGGGCGACGGCGGATGTGGCGATCGTCGGCGGCGGCGTGTCCGGGGCCCTGCTGGCCGATGCGCTGCTGCAGGCGGGCTTGAGCGTCATCGCGGTCGACCGGCGCGGCTTCGGCCTCGGATCGTCGGCGGCAAGCACCGCGCTGCTCGCCAGCGAGATCGACCGGCCGCTGACCCAGCTCACCGATGAGATCGGCGAATCCCGGGCTGCCCGCGCCTATTGGCGGTCGGCACTGGCCGTGGATTATCTGCGAACCCGGATCCATGACCTCAAGCTACAGGCCAGATTCCGCGAGCGGCTGTCGATCTACCTCCCCGGCGACGCCCTCGGGCCCAAGGAACTCCGACAGGAATGCGACGCTAGGGCGCGGATCGGCCTGCGGTCGCGCTTCATCCAGTCGGCCGTGCTGCGCGATATCACCGCCCTCGACGCCCCCTGCGCCATTGCCACGTCCGGAAACGGCGAGGCCGATCCGGTCCGCCTGGTCAGCGGCCTCTGGCGCTCCGCCCTGTCGCGCGGCGCCCGGCTGCACGCCCCGGTCGAGATCCGCGAGGTCCAGGCCAAACGCAGCGGCGTCAGGCTGGCGACCGCGGATGGTCTCGAAATCAGGGCCCGCTTCGCTGTGTTCGCGACCGGCTATGAGCTGATGCCGTTTATTCCCGACACCGGCCACCGCATCAGCTCGACCTGGGCCATCGCCACCGCGGTGCAGCCCGATCGCCTGTGGCCGTCCCGGGCGCTGGTCTGGGAGGCGAGCGAGCCGTATTTCTACGCCCGCACCACGGCGGATGGCCGGGTCGTCGCCGGTGGCGAGGACGAGCCCTTCACCGACGAGGACAAGCGCGACGCGCTCATCGCCCGCAAGACCGCTGCGATCGGCCGCAAGGTGACGGCCCTGTGGCCCGCGATCGACGGAAAGCCGGAATTCCGCTGGACCGGCAGCTTCGGCGAAAGCCGGACCGGCCTGCCGACTATCGGCCCGATCCCCGGTATGCCCCATTGCCACGCCATTCTCGGCTATGGCGGCAACGGCTTCACCTTCAGCGCCATCGCGGCCCAGATCATTCCGCGCGCCATTCTCGGGCTGGAGGATCCGGACAACAGCCTCTTCGGATTCGCCTGACCCCGGCCGACCGGGAACCTGAACCGGCTTCGGGCCGTCTCTAGAGCAGCGCGCCGAGCCGCGCCCGCATCCGATACAGGAGACACCCGATGGCGAAGTCCACACCCCGGATCGTCGCGAAGGCCCCGTCCACCGGCAGCCAGCCCTGGCTGCACCAGCGCGGGCACGAGATCCAGGCCTTCGGCAGCGTCCGCCAATTGCCGGTTGGCCTGTCGCGCGACACCCGGCTCTAGTCCTGCCAGCGGCTGAACCAGCTGCTGGCCGACACCCAGATCCTGAACGCGCTGTACAAGAAGCACCACTGGCTGATGCGGGGCGCGACCTTCTATCAGCTGCACCTGCTGCTGGATAAGCATGCCGGGGAACAGCTGGCGCTGGTCGACCAGATCGCCGAGCGGATCCAGACCCTGGGCGGCATTGCCGTCGGCGACCCGCGCCATGTCGCCGAAATCACCCGGATCCCCCGCGCGCCGGATGGCTGCGAAGAGGTGCCGGCGATGGTGTCCCGGCTGCTCGAGGCGCATGAGCTGATCCTGATCGACGCGCACGACGCCGCGTCCCGGACGGGCGACCAGGGTGATGACGGCACCAACGACCTGATCGTGTCCGACATCATCCGGACCAGTGAGCTGCAAGCCTGGTTCCTGGCCGAGCATCTCGTCGACACGCCCCTGGTCCGCAGCTAACGGTGAGGCACGGAGCGGCAATCCGCTCCGTGCCTTTGCTACTACCGGTTGAGTACGGTCAGCCTTCCAGCGTCGCGTCCAGGGTGATGGTGGCGTTCAGCACCTTCGAGACCGGGCATCCGGCCTTGGCCTTGGCCGTCAGCTCCTCGAACGTCGCCTGGTCGGCGCCGGGGATCTTGGCCTTGAGCGTGAGATGCACCGCGGTGATGGAGAAGCCTTCGCCGACCTTCTCCAGCGTCACGTCGGCCTTGGTCTCCATGTGATCGGCCTTGAGATTCGCCTCGGCCAGGATCAGGGAGAGCGCCATGGTAAAGCAGCCGGAATGGGCGGCGCCGATCAGCTCCTCCGGGTTGGTGCCCGGCTGGCCTTCGAAGCGGCTGGCGAAGCCGTAAGGGTAAGACTTGAGAGCGCCGCTCTCGGTCGAGATCGCGCCCTTCCCGTCTTTCAGGCCACCTTGCCAGACGGCGGATCCGGACTTCTTCATGCGGGTTCTCCCAGTTCGATGAAACACGGCGGCAATGATCTGGCCTGGAATGCCCGGTCGGCAAGGGAAGCTTTTGTTCCGGCGCAAGTCCGGGGCGGATCATATCGTCGCGATCGGAGTTGCAGCCGGCACCGCAGATCGGTCAGGCTGTGGCAAAAGACGGGAGATATGAATTGGGCGGCACGATCCAGACCTTCCTGCTCACCCTCTCGTCCCTGTTCTCCATCGTCAATCCGATCGGCGCCGCCCTGATCTTCAGCCAGATCACCGGCGACCGCTCGCATGCCGAGCGCGGCGAGCTGGCGCGGCGGATCGCGCTCTATTCCGCCCTGGTCATGCTGGGGGCGCTGTGGGGTGGCGCCTATATCCTGAGCTTCTTTGGCGTCAGCCTGTCCGCCTTGCGCATCGCCGGCGGCTTCATCGTCGCCGCCAGCGCCTGGACCCTGCTGCAGGCGCCGGAGCAGCAGGAGGAGCGCAAGCAGCAGCAGGCATCGGAGGCGGAGGGAATCGACGCCGTCGCCTTCTTCCCGCTGACCATGCCGTTCACCACCGGCCCCGGCACCATCTCGGTCGCCATCGCCATCGGCTCGAACCTGCCGGTGGGCAAGCCCGACTTCCTGCCCTATGTCCTCGGCGCCTCCGCCGCGGCCATCGTCCTCGCGCTCATCGTCTGGATTTCTTATTCCTCGGCCGACCGCATCGTCGCCCTGCTCGGCCATGCCCGGGCCCGCGTGCTGTCGCGGCTGATGGCCTTCCTGCTGCTGTGCGTCGGCACCCAGATCACCCTCAACGGCATCGCCGACTTCGTGAAGTCGCTTTAAGCCGCACCCCACAGCCGTCCCGGAATTAACCGTTGACTCCCGAAACGGCGCATGTGCTACTCGAATGACAGCGCTAACATAGCTTCTTGACCGAAGCTCGCGCCATCCAACCCGCCCCGCTTCATTGCCGGGGCCGGGAACGATCAATGACGACAAAACGGCGGATCGCCGGCACGGTTGCAGGGAGGTTGACGGGCGTGAGCAGCAGCCAAGTCGAACACGGCCGGACTGGACGCCAGGGCCCCTTCTCGGTCATCGCCGGTCTGCGCAATGCGCGGGAACTGAACGTCCTGCTGGCGCTCATCCTGGTCGGCGCGCTGATCAGCTTCGTCACCCCGTATTTCCTGACAACCAACAACCTGATGGGCGTGTCGCGCGCCTTCTCGCTGACCGCGATCATGAGCATCGGCATGGTGATGGTGATCATCACCGGCGGCATCGACCTGTCGGTCGGCTCGGTGATGGGGCTCTCGTCGCTGGTCACCGCCCTGTGCTTCTCGGCCGGGCTGCCGATGGCGGTGGCGATCGGGGCAGGCCTCTTGGTCGGGGTCGGCTTCGGCGCGGTCAACGGGCTGCTGGTGACCGCGATCGGCCTGCCGCCCTTCATCGCCACGCTGGGCACGCTCAGCATTGGCCGCGGCCTGATGTATGTCGTCACCCGCGGCGTGCCGGTGACGCCTGACGTGCCCGACGCCTTCACGCTGCTGGGCCAGGGCTATCTCGGGCCGGTGCCGGTGCCCGTGGCCATCATGGTCGTGCTGACCATCGTGTTCTCGATCCTGATGCGGAAAACCCGCTTCGGTCGCCATGTCTATGCCACCGGCGGCAATGAGCACGCGGCGCGGCTGAGCGGCGTGAAGACGGCCCGGGTGAAGATGGCCGTCTACATCCTGTCCGGCACCATCGCGTCCTTCGCCGGGGTCGTCAGCTTCTCGCGCTACCTCTCAGCGGAACCGGCTTCCGGCTTCGGCGCCGAGCTGGACGTGATCGCCGCGGCGGCGATCGGCGGCGCGTCGCTGTCGGGCGGTATCGGCAGCGTGCTGGGCGCCGTCATCGGCGCCGCGCTGACCGGCTTCATCGCCAACGGCGTCGTGCTGATGAACATCGACACTTATGCCCAGCAGGCGATCACCGGCGCGGTGATCCTGATCGCCGTCAGCATCGACGTGCTCCGGGCCCGCAGCAAGCGCAGCTGAGGCCCCATCCGACAAGAAGAGCAGCAGGCTCCGTCACCCGTTCATTCCAGGGAGAAAACTCCATGAAGCCCATGATCCGCATGCTCACCGCGGCGATGTTCGCCGCACCCCTGTTCGCCGCCGGGATCGCGTCCGCCGACGACGCCAAGATCACCATCGCCGTCGTGCCGAAGGTGGCGGTGCCATTCTTCGACGACTGCAACACCGGCGCGGCGGAGGCGGCCAAAGCGCTGGGCGTGCAGTACCAATGGGTGGTGCCGCAGAACACGCAAGGCTCGACCCAGGTCCGCATCATGGAAGACCTG
>NZ_JBYRFX010001093.1:0-1910 GCF_057815775.1 Inquilinus sp. | reverse complement strand
AGATCCAGATGCTGGTCGACAACCGCGTCCTGGTCACCATCACCGGCGACGCGCCGGCGGAGGCGAAGCAGGCCTATGCCATGGCGGTCGACCTGTCGAAGCTGAAGTGACCGGCCGGCAACGCGCTGGCGCGGCCGTCTGACGGCGGCCTCTCGGCTTCCGGTGCTCACGGACTATCACGTCCGCTGCGCGCCGGGTCTCGAAACCACCGCCAGCCGACTCACGCCAGCGCATTTCCAAACAGCCTCTAAGCGGCTCTCTCAGCACCCCTCATCGTCGAACGAGTCCGTCCCATGACCTGGATCCTGCTGTTCGCCGCGATCGGCTTCGAGGTCGCCGGCACCTTCTGCATGAAGCTGTCGGACGGGTTCCGCAACCCGCTGCCCTCGGTGCTGATCTTCGTCTTCTACGCCGCCGCCTTCGGCGCGCTGACCCTGACGCTGAAGCGGATGGAGCTGAGCCTGGCCTATGCCATCTGGGCCGGTGTCGGCACCGCCCTGACCGTGGCCATCGGCGTGCTGTGGTTCGAGGAGGCACTGACGCTGCTGAAGCTGGCATCGGTCGCCCTGGTCATCGCCGGCATCGTCGGGCTGAACCTGGGCGGCGCACATTGAGCAGGCTGGACCTTCGGATCGGCCTGGGTTTGACTGGCGCGGTTTCAGCCAAGCCAATTGTGCCCGAGGGGGCCCGGATGCAGCCTATTTCAATCGCCGGCCGCAAGATCGGCC
The DNA here is from genome assembly GCF_057815775.1 of Inquilinus sp. NCBI lineage: Bacteria > Pseudomonadati > Pseudomonadota > Alphaproteobacteria > Rhodospirillales > Rhodospirillaceae > Inquilinus > Inquilinus sp. Next base: position 1,182 of record NZ_JBYRFX010001093.1, on the reverse strand, counting down.
CGGACCATCCGCCCTACATCATCTGCGAGCTGTCGGGGAACCATAACGGCGAGCTGGCACGGGCGCTGCGCATGCTGGAGGCGGCCAAGGCCACCGGCGCCGACGCGGTGAAGCTGCAGACCTACACTGCCGACACCATCACCCTGGACCATGACGGCGACCAGTTCCGGATCAAGGGCGGGCTGTGGGACGGAAGGCGGCTGTACGACCTGTACCAGGAGGCGTCGACCCCCTGGGACTGGCACGAGGCGCTGTTCGCCAAGGCGCGCGAACTCGGCATCACCATCTTCTCCACCCCCTTCGACAAGACCGCGGTGGACCTGCTGGAGCGGCTGGGCGCCCCGGCCTACAAGGTCGCGTCCTTCGAGGTGGTGGACCTGCCGCTGGTCGAATACATCGCCAGCAAGGGCAAGCCGATGATCATCTCCACCGGCCTCGCCAATCTCGGCGAAATCCAGGAGGTGATTGACGCCGCGCGCCGGGGCGGTGCCGACGGGCTGGTGGTGCTGCACTGCATCAGCGCCTATCCCGCGCCGATGGAGGATGCGCATCTGCGCACCATCCCCAACCTGTCGCAGACCTTCGGCATCATCAGCGGCCTGTCCGATCACACCATGGGCACCGCCGCCTCGGTCACCGCGGTCGCGCTGGGCGGGTCGGTGATCGAGAAGCATTTCACCCTGGCGCGCGCCGATGGCGGGCCGGATGCGGCGTTCTCGCTGGAGCCGGCAGAGTTCACCCGGCTGGTCGAGGACTGCAAGGCGGCCTGGGCGGCGCTGGGCAGCGTCCGCTACGACCTGAAGGGGTCGGAGGCCGGCAACATCGTCTATCGCCGGTCGCTCTATGTCACCCAGGACGTTAAGGCCGGCGACCTCCTGACCGAGGCCAATGTGCGGTCGATCCGCCCGGGCTACGGCCTGGCGCCGAAGCACCAGCCGCAGGTGCTGGGCCGCCGCGCCAGCCGCGACCTGGCCCGCGGCGAGCCGCTGGCGTGGGAGATGGTGAAGTAGAGCCCATTCGATAACGCTACTGGTGCGGCCGCCTGAGGGCGGTTTCTGCGCTTCCGGTGCTCACGGACCCAAACGTCCGCTGCGCGCCGGTTCTCGAAACCACCCCCAATCGACTCGCACCAGCGCATTCTCGAACGGGCTCTATGGTCGGACCTATTCTTCGCCTCCCGGT
>NZ_JBYRFX010001092.1:0-1603 GCF_057815775.1 Inquilinus sp. | reverse complement strand
CGCCAGGCGGCGTCGCCATGGATCTCGGCCAGGGTGTCCTTCACCGCGGCGACCAGGGTGACGCTGCTGAGCGCCGCCCGCAGCGCGCCGGCCGCGGCCACCGCGGCCTCGGCCTCCGGGCTGCCGGCCTGGTGGAAGGCGATCCGGGCCAGCGGGCCCGTGACATTGGTGGTGGCGCTGATGCAGCCGGCGAAGCCGCGTTCCTTGGCCAGGCCGAGCGTGGCTTCCGAGCTGGGGAACACGGCGATGCCGGGCACCCGCTTGGCCAGATCGGTCGAATAGGCGATGTCGCCCGAGGAATCCTTCAGCCCGGCCAAGGTGCCGGGGTGCCGGTCGGCCAGCCGGGCCACCAGCTCGATCGGCCAGGGCACGCCGGTGTTCTGCGGGATGTGATAGAGGTAAAGGCTCAGGCCATCGGCGCCGACCCGGTCGATCACGGTGTCGACATAGAGGCCCAGGCTCTCGTCATCGATGCCCTTGTAGTAGAAGGGCGGCAGCAGCAGCGCGCCGGCGAAGCCGAGGGATTTGGCGGTGGCGGTCAGCCGCACCGCATCCGCCAGCGCCGAGGCGCCGGTGCCGACCATGAAGCGGTGCACCGGCAGGCCGGCCTTGGCCACCGCCTGCATCGCCGCCAGCCGCTGGTCGACCGAGAAGGACGTCGCCTCACCGGTGGTGCCGAGCAGGTTGACCGCGTCGCAGCCGCCATCGCCCAGCAGCCAAGTGCAATGCGCGACCAGCTTGTCGTGGTCGATGGTCAGGTCGTCGCGCAGCGGCGTGGCGGCGGCGGCGATGACGCCGGTCAGTCTCGGCATGGACGTATCCCTATCAATTCAGCCGGCCGCCTTGCGGCCGGGCACCAGGAAATCGAAATCGCAGCCCTCGTCGGCCTGCAGCACGCTGTCGTGATACAGCCGGCCATAGCCGCGGTCCGGCGCCGGCCTGGCCGGCGGCAGGGCGGCGGCGCGGTTGGCCAGCTCGGCGTCGTCGACCAGCAGGTCCAGCCGCCGTCCGGCAGTGTCGAGCCGGATCTGGTCGCCGGTGCGCACCAGCGCCAGCGGCCCGCCGACCGCGGATTCCGGGGTGATGTGCAGCACGATGGTGCCGAAGGCGGTGCCGCTCATCCGCGCATCGGACAGGCGGACCATGTCCTTGACGCCCTGCTGCGCCAGCTTGCGCGGGATCGGCAGGTAGCCGGCCTCCGGCATGCCAGGGGCGCCCTTCGGCCCGGCGCTGCGCAGCACCAGCACGTCGTCGGCCGCGACGTCGAGGTCGGGGTCATCGATCCGCGCCGCCATGTCTTCGACGGAATCGAACACCACGGCGCGGCCGGTGTGCTGCAGCAATTCCGGCGTCGCCGCCGACTGCTTGATAACGGCGCCGCGGGGGCACAGGTTGCCCTGCAGCACAGCCATGGCGCCTTGCGCCTTCAGCGGGTTGCTGCGCGGGCGGATCACCGCCTCGTCGCGCCATTCCCCCGGCTTGGCCAGGGTATCGGCCAGGGTGCCGCCGCCGACCGTCGGCACGGTCAGGTCCAGCAGGTCCTGCAGCTCGGCCAGCAGATGCGGCACGCCGCCGGCATGGTGGAAGTGCTCCATGTAATAGG
>NZ_JBYRFX010001091.1:0-5394 GCF_057815775.1 Inquilinus sp. | reverse complement strand
GTCGGGCGGCATCCTGGACGGCCTGCTCGGCGGCGTGCTGGATGGCCTCGGCGGCCTGCTCGGCGGTGTCCTCGGCGGCGTCGGCGGGTTGCTGGGCGGCCTGCTCGGCGGGCTGCTGGGTGATCCCCTGACCGGCCTGCTCGACGGCCTGCTCGGCGATCTCGCCGATGCCGGCGGCCTGCTCGGCAGTCTGCTCAGCGGCGACCTGCTGACCGGTCTGATCACCGGCGTGCTCGGCAATCTCGGCGGCCTGCTCGGCGGCCTGCCGCTCGGCGACCTGCTTGACGGGCTGTTCGGCGACACCGGCCTGCTCGGCGCCCATGGCCTGATCGGCAGCCTGCTCGGCGAAGACGGGCTGCTGACCCATCTGGTCGGCGTCCTGCAGGGCTCCGGCGACCTGGTCGACGCGCTGATCGGCAACAATGGCCTGCTCGGCAGCGTGGTCGGCGTGGTCGGCGGCATCGCCGACGGGCTGGTCGGCGAACACGGCCTGGTCAGCGGGCTGGTCGACGGCCTGCTGCACAATGTCGGCGGCCTGTTCGACGACCTGACCGTGACCGGCATCGTCAACAACCTGTTCAACCAGGACGGGCTGATCGGCAGCGTGCTGCACACCATCGGCGTCTCCAGCGACCTGGGTGAGATCGTCGGCGGCATCTTCCAGCAGGTGCCGGGGCTCGACGTGCTCGACAACCTGCTGTCGGGCGGCATCCTGGACGGCCTGCTCGGCGGCGTGCTCGGCCCGAACGGCAGCGGCCTCACCGACCTCCTGACCGGCATCCTCGGCAGCGTGTCGCCGGATGTCCTGCTCGACGGGCTGCTCGGCTCCGGCGGCGTGCCGGGGTTGCTCAGCAGCGTGCTCGGCGGTGCCACCGGCGTGATCGACAGCCTGCTGGGCGCCAACGGCGTGCTCGGCGGCCTGCTCAGTGGCAACCTGCTACACGGCGATGGCGGCGTGATCGGCAACATCTTCGGCGAATTCGGCCTGCTGGGCGGCGATCAGCTCGGCCTGCACGGGGCGCTGGGCGATGGTCTGGTCGGGGATGTGCTCAACACCCTGCTGGATGTCGGCGTGCTGGCGGCCGGCGGCGAGGTGATCAAGGTCGCGGGCCCGCTGGCGATCGCCGGCACCGTGGTCGATATCCTGGCCGGCGACAACGGCCTGCTGCATGGCCTGGTGCCCGATGCGATCCTGAACCAGTTCTTCGGTGACCACGGCGTGCTCGGCGTGGCGCTCCAGGATCTGGTCGGCGGCGAGAACGGCCGGGACGGCCTGCAGGCTGTGCTCGACATGACCCTGACCAACACCTCCGACGTGGTGCAGGACCTGAAGGAGGTGATCGCCGACCTGCAGGATATCGGCGGCGTGCCGCAGCTGGGCGCCCTGATCCAGCTGGCCGGGACGCTGGAGGGTGTGGTCGACACGGCGGCGCAGACGCTGACCGACCTGCATGGCGCGCTGCGAGACATCAACGACATCCGGGTCGGCACCTCAGGCGCCGACACGATCGACGGCTGGCTCGGCAACGACCAGCTCGATGGCGCTGCGGGCAACGACCAGCTTTCCGGCGGCACCGGTGACGACCTGCTCAAGGGTGGCGCCGGCAATGACGCCCTCAAGGGCGGGCTGGGCCAGGATGTGCTGGTCGGTGGGGCCGGGACCGACACCCTGACCGGCGGCGGCGGTGCCGACACGTTCCGCTTCTCCCTGTCCTCGGAATCGGCGGTGGGCAACGGGCGCGACGTCATCACCGACTTCAGCCATATCGAGGGCGACAAGATCGACCTGTCGGCGATCGACGCGAACTCGAACTTCCTGGCCTTCGGCAACCAGGCCTTCACCTTCATCGGCGACCACGCCTTCAACCATGTGGCCGGCGAGTTGCGCTTCGCCGGCGGCATCGTTGCCGGCGACACCAATGGCGACGGCAAGGCGGATTTCGAGATCCGCGTGGAGACCCACGGCGCCCTGGTGGCGTCCGACTTCGTGCTCTGACCCGAGTCGGTCGGACCAGCCGCGCGGCGCCCGTCGCCGCGCGGCTTTTTCCTGCCCCGGGGCCCGGCCTGCGGCGTGGCGCGGCGAGACCGTCGTTGACGGCAGCCCCGCGAAACCCCATCTCTTAAGACATGATGAGAACGTCATGGACCAACCGAATGGCGGCGTGTCGAACGCCGCTGCTGGCCCGGGGCCGCTGATCCCGGGGTGATCCCCCGCCTCCGCGCTCATCCGTTCTCGCTTTCGCCGCGTCCCGCGGCGTCTCCCACCACCCCACCGTCCTCATAGAGTCTCGCATCCCACCGGGAGCAGGCGGCGGCTTTACCCACCAACCGGGCACCATCCGGGGTGGTTCGTTCACTGGAAAGGAATTACGGCATGTCCCGCAGCATTCGGCCCAAGCGCCCGGAAATCCATGTCACCGCCGGCGATTTCGATCGCCTGGCGGCGCTGGCCGACGCCGCGGCGGATGCCTTCCCGGCAATCGCCGAATTCCTGGCCGACGAGCTCGACCGCGCCCAGATCGTCGATGCGACCGCGGCCAAGGGCGTGGTGCAGATGCACTCGACCGTCAGCTACCGCGACGCCGAGACCGGCGACGAGCACACGGTGACGCTGGTGTATCCGGAGGAGGCCGATATCGAGGCCGGCCGCCTGTCGGTGCTGACCCCGGTTGGCGTCGCGCTGATCGGCCTGCGCCGCGGCCAGACCATCACCTGGGTCACCCCGTCCGGCAAGCCGCGCAACCTGACCGTCACCCTGATCGAACACGCCCGGAAGGCGGCTTGAGGGTCAGCCTTTAGGATCAGCGGGCCAAGTTAAAGACCCGTCATCGCGAGCCCGTAGGGCGTGGCGATCCAGAGATCGAGCCGCTGGATCGCCGCGTCGCTTCGCTCCTCGCGATGACGTTCGATGGCTTACGCCGCCGCTCTAAGCCCCGCCACCAGCCCCGGCAGGTCGTCCATATGCGGGCAGATCAGCCGGGCGCCGGCGGCGTGCAGCCGGTCGGCATGGCCGTCGCGGATGTGGCGGCCGCCGAGGAAGCCGATCACCGTCATGCCGGCGGCGACGCCGGCGGTGGTGCCCGGCACGCTGTCTTCGATCACCAGGCACTGTGCCGGCGCAAAGCCGAGGCGGGCCGCCGCGTGCAGATACAGGTCCGGCGCCGGCTTCGGCCGTTCCACCACCTCCGGCGTGTAGACATGTTCGCCGAACAGCCGGGTAATCCCGGCGATCTCCAGCGACCGGCGGACGCGGGCCAGATGGCTGTTCGACGCCACCGCCATCGGCAGGCCCAGCCCTTCCAGCACCGGTCGCACGCCGGGGATCGCGTCCAGGCCGAGCGCCAGCGCGTCGTCGATCACCTGGGCCATTCGCCGGCCGATATCGTCCGGAAACACCGTGCCGAACCGCTCCGCCACCTGGCGCACGATGTGGCTGTCCGGGATGCCCACCAGCTGTTCGACCAGCTCCTCGACCGGGGCCTGCGGCTCGTACTTGGCGATCAGCTCGGCCACCGCCCGGCAGGCGACGATCTCGCTGTCGACCAGGACACCATCGCAATCGAAGATGATGGCCGCGATGCCGCCCTTTATGGCGATCGGCTCGCCGCCGGTCTTGGCGGCGGCGGTCAGGGCGGCGGCGGTATCCATCGGCTCTCTCTCCATCATCAATTCCGCCCGGTTGCGCAGCGGGCCGGACTTACCATAACGTAGGACAAGTTAACGAGACCGCGCGACAAAGACCGCCGGCGATCGGGGAGGCACAACCATTGCGCGAGCCGATCAAGCACGTCTTCATCTGGCCGGCGTTTCTCGTCGTCCTCCTGGTCGGCATCTTCCCGCTGATCTATTCCTTCACGATCAGCTTCCAGAGCATGCGGCTGGTGCCGCCGCTGCCGCCGCGCTTCGTCGGCTTCGACAACTACGTGACGCTGCTGGCCAACCCGCGCTTCTGGGCCACGGTCCAGACGACGTCGATCATCGCGTTCGTCTCGGTCTCGATCCAGTACGTCCTCGGCTTTGCAGTTGCGCTGGCGCTGCATAGCAAAATTCCGGGCGAGCGTCTGTTCCGCGTCGGCTTTTTGATGCCGATGCTGATGGCGCCGATCGCGGTGTCGCTGGTCGGGCGCATGCTGTTCCATTCCACCGTCGGGCCGGTCAACCAGCTGTTCACCGGCTTCGGCCTGCCGAATCTGCCGTTCCTGACCGATGCGACCTGGGCGCTGGGCACCATCATCGCGGTCGAGGTCTGGCAATGGACGCCCTTCGTCATCCTGATGATGCTGGCCGGGCTGCAGAGCCTGCCGCAGGACGTCTATGAGGCGGCGCAGCTGGAGAATGCCAGCAGCTGGCAGCAATTCTGGGGCATCACCTTCCCGATGCTGCTGCCGATCTCGGCAGCGGTGGTCTTCATCCGCGTCATCGAGAGCTTCAAGATCATCGACACCGTCTACGTGCTGACCGGCGGCGGGCCGGGCGTGTCGACCGAGACCCTGACCCTGTTCGCCTATCAGGAAGGGTTCAAGAAGTTCAACCTCGGCTACACCTCGGCGCTGAGCTTCCTGTTCCTGATCGTGATCACGATCTTCGGCACGATCTACCTCTCCATCCTCCGGCCGCATCTGGAGAAGCAGCGATGAGCGCCGCGACGCGTGTCGACCGTGGCGGCCTGGGGCAGGGCGGCGCCAAACGCGGCCTGATCTTCCTGCTGTGCCTGGCCTGGTTCCTGGTCACGCTGTTCCCGCTCTACTGGACGCTGATCACCTCGTTCAAGCCGCCGACCGCGGTCAATGGCGGGCCGACCTACCTGCCCTGGATCGATTTCCAGCCGACGGTGCAGGCCTGGCTCGACGCCTGGTCGGGCATCCGCGGCGACTTCATCACCCCCTTCATCAACTCGACCCTGATCGCGGTGTCGGCGACGGCGCTGTCGGTGCTGCTCGGCTCCATGGCCGCCTATGCGCTGGTGCGGTTCCCGATCCAGGTGCGGCTGCTGGCCGGGCTGGCCTTCGCCGTCATCGCCATCGGCACCTTCCTGCTGCTGGGCAATGTGCTGGGGCTGAAGCGGCTGCCGGCGCTGGGCGGCGCGCTGGTGCTGGCGCTGGCCGTGTCGATGCTGTTGAACCGGCTGCGCCTGCCGGGGCCGGTGCTGGGCAATGACGATGTGGTGTTCTGGTTCGTCAGCCAGCGCATGTTTCCGCCGATCGTCACCGCCTTCGCGCTGTACCTCTTGTATTCCGAGGTCGGCAAGGCCGGCTTCCCGCTGCTCGACAGCTATTGGGGCATGACGCTCTGCTACACCGCCTTCTCGCTGCCGATCGTGGTCTGGCTGATGCGCGATTTTTTCCAGGCGCTGCCGGTGGAGATCGAGGAGGCGGCGCTGGTCGACGACGTGCC
>NZ_JBYRFX010001090.1:0-15848 GCF_057815775.1 Inquilinus sp. | reverse complement strand
TCCGGCTGGCCGAATTTGGCGGTGTCGGCGGCGATGATGAAGTCGCACATCATCGCGATCTCGCAGCCGCCGCCCAGGGCGTAGCCGGCGACCGCCGCGACGATCGGCTTGCGGAACCGGCTGATGCAGGTCCAGTTCTCGATCAGGTTGCCGGTGTAGGCGGCGATGAAGTCCTTCGACGCCATCTCCTTGATGTCGGCGCCGGCGGCGAAGGCCTTGGCCGAGCCGGTCAGGACCACGGCGCCGATGCCGTCATCCGAGGCGAACACGTCGAGCGCCTGGGCTAGGTCCCGGAAGATCGCGTCGTTCAGCGCGTTCAGCGCCTGCGGCCGGTTCAGGGTGATCAGGCCGACCCGGCCCCGGGTCTCGACCAGGATGGTTTCGTAGCTGGCGGTCATGGAACGCTCCCTCGCGTTTCGCTCTGCGGATGGACGGGATGCCGGGTCAGCGCTGGCAGACCGGGCAGAAGAAGGTGCTGCGGCCGGACTGGACCACGCGCTCGACCGTGCCCCGGCATCTGGGGGTGCGGCAGGCTTCGCCCTCACGGCCATAGACCGACCAGGAATGCTGGAAATAGCCGAGCTCGCCATCGACCTGGACATAGTCGCGCAGGGACGAGCCGCCGGCCGTGATCGCCCGCTCCAGCACCGCCTTGATCTCCGGCACCAGCCGGGCCGACCTGACGCCGGCGACCGAGGCCGCGACCCGGCTGGGCGAGATCCGTGCCGCCCACAGCGCCTCGCAAACATAGATATTGCCCAGGCCGGCGACGACGCGCTGGTCCAGCAGCGCCGCCTTGATCGGCGTGATCTTGCGCGACAGCACCTGGTCGAGATAGGCGGCGTCGAATTCGTCCGACAGCGGTTCCGGCCCCAGCGACTCCAGCGATCTGTGGGTGTGCAGCGCGTTCTGGCTGACCAAGTCCATCATGCCGAAGCGGCGGGTGTCGTTGAAGGTGACGACCGCCCCCGATTCCGTCTCGAACACCACATGGTCGTGCGGGCTGTCGACGGCCGGCCGGCCCTGGCTGACCATCATCCGGCCGGACATGCCGAGATGGATCAGCAACACCATGCCGTCATCCAGGTGGATCAGCAGGTATTTGGCACGGCGGTCCAGGCGCACGATGCGGCGGCCGGTCAGCCGCTCGACCATGCGTTCGGGCAGCGGGAAGCGCAGGTCGGGGCGGCGCTGTTCGACGCGGGCCAGGATCTGGCCTTCCAGGACGGGCACCAGACCGCGGCGAACGGTCTCGACTTCAGGAAGCTCGGGCATGCCGGGCACACTGGCACGACCCGCCGCCGGACGCTATGGTCCGGCCATGAGCGACACCTCCTCCCACCGCAATCCTGAGTCCCGCTGGTTCGGCGACACCGAAGTCGACCCGACGGAGAAGACCGAACGCGTCCATGGCGTGTTCAGCAGCGTCGCCCGCCGCTACGACCTGATGAACGACCTGATGAGCGGCGGCATCCACCGGCTGTGGAAGGCCCGGCTGATCGATTCGATCCGGCCGCATGCCGGGGAGACGCTGCTGGACGTGGCCGGCGGCACCGGCGACATCGCCTTCCGCTTCCTCGACCGCGCCGGGGTGGACAGCAAAGGCCGGGGTGCCCGCGCCATCATCTGCGACCTGACCGAGGGCATGGTCGCGGTCGGCCGCGACCGGGCGATCGACCACGGCCGGGTCGGGCCGATCCTGCACATGGTCGGCAATGCCGAATCGCTGCCGGTCGCCGACCGGTCGGTCGACGTCTACACCATCTCCTTCGGCCTGCGGAACGTGACGCGGATCGACGACGCGCTGCGCGAGGCGCGGCGCGTGCTGAAGCCCGGCGGCCGGTTCTTCTGCCTGGAGTTCAGCAAGGTGGTGCTGCCTGGCCTCGACCGGGCCTACGACCTGTATTCCCGCACCGTGATCCCACGCATGGGCAAGGTGGTGGCCAAGGACGAGGACAGCTACCGCTACCTCGTCGAGAGCATCCGCCGCTTCCCCGACCAGCCGAGCCTGGCCGAGCGGATCGAGGCGGCAGGGCTGGAGCGGGTGCGCTGGACCAACCTGTCGGCCGGCATCGCCGCGATCCACACCGGCTGGCGGATCTGAGCAGGCATCGCCAGACCCGATTCCACCGTCGCATCCGGGCATTTCGTCGCAAATAGCATTCGTAAGGCTTGCCGAAACGCTCCGGCCGCCCTAAAGAACATCCATGCGATGTAATTCGCCCTGCGATGTCCTCGGGGACCTGCCGTGACGCTGACGCTTCGCGACCGCCGCATCCTGCTGATCGTGGCCGGCGGCATCGCCGCCTACAAGTCGCTGGACCTGATCCGGCGCCTGCGGGAACGCGGCGCCCGGGTGCGCTGCATCCTGACCGAGGCGGCGACGGAGTTCGTGACGCCCCTCGCCGTCGCCGCCCTGACCGAGGACAAGGTCTATGGCGCGCTGTTCTCGCTGACCGACGAATCGGAGATGGGCCACATCCAGCTGTCGCGCGACGCCGACCTGCTGGTGGTGGCCCCGGCCACCGCCAACATCCTGGCGCGGATGGCCGGCGGGCTGGCCGACGATCTGGCGACCACCGCCATCCTGGCCACCGACAAGCCGGTGCTGGTGGCCCCGGCGATGAATGTCCGGATGTGGGATCATCCGGCGACGCGGGACAACCTGGCGCTGCTGCAGCGCCGCGGCGTACGGGCGGTCGGCCCGAACGAGGGCGACATGGCCTGCGGCGAATACGGCTTCGGCCGCATGGCCGAGCCGTTGGAGATCGTCGCCGCGGTCGAGGCCTATTTCGATGGCATCGCCCAATCGGGCACGCAGGGTCCCTTGCACGGCCGCCACGCCGTGGTGACCAGCGGCCCGACGCATGAGCCGATCGACCCGGTGCGCTACATCGCAAACCGTTCCTCCGGCAAGCAGGGCCACGCCATCGCCGCCGCGCTGCTGCAGGCCGGCGCTCGGGTGACATTGGTGACCGGCCCGACGCATGAGCCCGTGCCCCCGGGCGTCACCGTGGTGCGGATCGAGACCGCCGCCGAGATGCTGGCCGCCTGCCGCGCCGCCCTGCCGGCCGATATCGCGGTCTGTGCCGCGGCGGTCGCCGACTGGCGGGTCGCGGCCCCATTCGGCCAGAAGATCAAGAAGGGCAGCGGCGGCCCACCCGCCCTGACCTTGGCGGAGAACCCTGACATCCTGGCGACGCTGAGCGCCGCGGGGCCGGACCGCCCGGCCCTGGTGGTCGGCTTCGCCGCCGAGACCGAGGACGTGGTGGCCCACGCCCAGGCCAAGCGCGCCCGCAAGGGCTGCGACTGGATCCTGGCCAATGACGTGTCGCCCGGCACCCAGGCCTTCGGCGGCGACAGCAACATCCTCCACCTGATCACGGCCGACAGCGCCCGGACCTGGCCGCGGCTGAGCAAGGCCGATATCGGCACCCGCCTGGCCGTCGCGATCGCCCGGCACTTTCACAAGGACTGATCCTCAGCCGATGACCGACGCGATTTCCGTCTCGATCACCCGCCTGCCGCATGGCGCCGACCTGCCCCTGCCCGCCTATGCCACGACAGGATCGGCCGGGCTGGACCTGCTGGCCGCCGTGGCGGAGCCGGTGACGCTGGCGCCGGGCCGCCGGGTGCTGATCCCGACCGGCATCGCCATCGCCCTGCCGCCGGGCCATGAGGCACAGGTGCGCCCCCGCTCGGGCTTGGCCCTGAAGCACGGCATCACCATCGTCAACGCGCCGGGGACGGTCGATTCCGACTATCGCGGCGAGATCGGCGTGGTGCTGATCAACCATGGCGACGAACCCGTCGCCATCACCCGCGGCATGCGCATCGCCCAGATGGTCGTGGCCCGCCACGCGACCATCGCCTGGGACGAACGCGCAAGCCTCGACACCACCGCCCGCGGTACGGGCGGTTATGGATCCACCGGAACGGGAGCCTGAAGAATGTTCCGACTGCCGAAGAAGATGCTGTTCGCGATCGAGGCGGTGCTGGACAGCGCCTACAACGCGGTCGACACGCCGGTGCAGAGCGCCGAGATCACCAAGCGCCAGGGCATTCCGCGGCGATACCTGGAGCAGGTGCTGCAGCAGCTGGTGCGGGTCGACATCCTGACCGGGGTGCGCGGGCCGCGTGGCGGCTATCGCCTGGCGCGCGAACGGCGCCGCATCACCATCGGCGAGATCGTGCGTGCGATCCGGTCGCTGGAGACCGCGGCCGAGGAAGAGGACGCGCTGCCCCCCGGTTCGCGCCTGGGGCAGGAGATCGTCCGGCCGCTGTGGGGCGAGCTGCAGGAAGAGGCGGTGCGCAAGCTGGACGCCCTGACCATCGAGGGCCTGTGCAACAATGCCCGGGAAAAAGGCATCCCGCGTGAACGCGCCGCACCTGTCGACTTCTCGATCTGAGCGGCTGGCCTTCACCAGTCCCGCCGCGTATAAATGTTGAACAACCAATTTAACGCCCTGGGAGAGTAGTTATGTCATCCTCCAACACCGGCAAGACCGAGCCCCAGGCCGAGTTCCGGGGCAAGATCTACGACTCGATCCTCGAGACCATCGGGGGGACGCCGCTGGTGCGGGTGAAGAAGCTGGCCGAGGCCCATGGCGCCAAGGCCGACATCCTGGCGAAGCTGGAGTTCTTCAACCCGCTGTCGAGCGTGAAGGACCGCATCGGCCTGGCGCTGATCGAGGCGCTGGAGGCATCGGGCAAGATCAAGCCGGGCGTCAGCACGCTGATCGAGCCGACCTCGGGCAACACCGGCATCGCGCTGGCCTTCGTCGCCGCCGCCAAGGGCTACCGCCTGATCCTGACCATGCCCGAGACCATGTCGGTCGAGCGGCGCAAGATGCTGAAGTTCCTGGGCGCCGAATTGCACCTGACCGAAGGCCCGAAGGGCATGAAGGGCGCGATCGCCAAGGCCGAGGAGCTGGTCCAGACCATTCCGAACGCGATCATCCCGCAGCAGTTCGAGAACCCGGCCAACCCTGAGGTCCACCGCAGGACCACGGCCGAGGAAATCTGGAACGACACCAAGGGCGGCGTCGACATCCTGATCTCGGGCGTCGGCACCGGCGGTACCATCACCGGCGTCGCCGAGGTGCTGAAGCAGCGCAAGCCGTCCTTCAAGGCGATCGCGGTCGAGCCGGAGGACAGCCCGGTGCTGTCCGGCGGCAACCCCGGCCCGCACAAGATCCAGGGTATCGGCGCCGGCTTCGTGCCCGGCGTGCTGAACACCAAGATCATCGACGAGGTCGTGCGCATCTCGAACGAGCGCGCCTTCCAGACCGCCCGCCAGGCGGCCAAGCTGGAAGGCCTGCCGGCCGGCATCTCCTCCGGCGCGGCGCTGGCCGCGGCGCTGGAGGTCGGCCAGCGGCCTGAGAACGAGGGCAAGCAGATCGTCGTGATCATCCCCTCGATCGCCGAGCGTTACCTCTCGACCGCGCTGTTCGAAGGCCTGGACTAACCTCCACCTCCAGCAGCACGTGCGGGGAAAGCGGGCCTTCGGGCCCGCTTTTTCGTTTCTACCACCCGTTGGATTCGCTGAAGCGAACCCAACCACCCTGCTACCGCCCCGACAACTCCAGAACCCGGCCGATGCCGATCGCCTCGAGAAAGTCCGGGTCGTGGCTGGCGACCAGCAGCGCCCCGTCATAGCCCGCCACGGCCTGTTCGGTCGCCGCGATCGAGTCGAGGTCGAGATGGTTGGTCGGCTCGTCCAGGATCAGCAGTCGCGGCGGGGTTGGGCCACCCAGCACGCAGGCCAGCGCCGCCCGCAGCGTCTCGCCGCCGCTGAGGCCCGCCACCCCCCGCAGCGCGGCATCGGCCCGGAACAGGAACCGGGCCAGGGCCGCCCGGCAGGCGTTCTCGGTCGCCGCCGGATGCATCGCCCGGAAGTTCTCCAGGATGGTGCGATCGGGCCGCATCCCGCCGGCCCGCTGGTCGAGCATGGCGATGCCGCCGTCGAACCGGCGGATCCGGCCGGCATCGGTCGCCAATTCGCCAGCAGCGAGGCGCAGCAGCGTCGACTTGCCGGCCCCGTTCGGCCCGGTTACCGCCACCCGCTCCGGCCCGGTCAGGGTAAAGCTGATATCGTCCAGCACCGGCCGCGCGGCGCCCGGCGGTGTCCACGAGACATGCTCGAAGCCGAGCACCATTGTGCCGGCGGCCAGACCGCTCGGCGGCACGGCGACGTCGAGCGAGGCGAGCCGTTCGACCGCGGCGCGCGCCTCGGCCAGCGCCGCCTCGGCCGCCCCCTGCCGGCGGTCCTGCAGGACACCCTGCCGCGCCTGGCTCTGCCCGGCCTTCTCCTTGAGGAAATCCAGCATGATCTTGGGCTGGCCGGCATGGGCACGGGATTTGCGGCCGCGCGAATCGCTGCGGGCCTTGCGCTCCAGCGCCGCCTGCCGGTCGCGGGCCACGCGTGCCGCCTCCTGCTCCGCATGCGCTAGGGTGTGGCGCGCCGCCTCGGCCTCGGCCTGGCGCTGGGCCCGGTAGGCGTCCCAGTTGCCGCCATAGATTCGGGCGCCGAGGCCGGACAGCTCGACGATCCGGTCCATCCGGCGCAGCACCTCGCGGTCGTGGCTGACCACGACGGCGCCGCCGCGCCAGCTTTCCAGCAGCGCGCAGATCGCCGCGCGCCCGGCGGCGTCGAGGTTGTTGGTCGGCTCGTCCAGCACCAGCATGTCGGGCGGGTCGACCAGCAGCCCGGCCAGGGCCAGCCGCGTCGCCTCGCCGCCACTCAGGGTGCCGAGCGGCCGGCGCAGGTCGAGATCGGCGGGCAGGCCGAGCCGGGGCAGCGCCACGGCCGCCCGCGCCTCCACCGTCCAGTCGGCGGCTGCGAGATCGGCTTCGTCCCCCTGCCCCGCCAGCAGCCGGTCGAGCCGGGCCAGGGCCGGGGCGATGCCGAGCGCGTCGGCGGCGGTCATCCCTGAGGTGAGTTGCACGCTCTGCGGCAGGTGGCCGATGCGGCCGCTGCGGCTGACATGGCCGCCCTGCGGCGCGATCTCGCCCAGCAGCAGCCGCAGCAGCGTCGATTTGCCGGCGCCGTTGCGGCCGACGAGTCCGCTGCGCTCCGCCCCGAAGGCGAGCGTAAGGCCTTCGAACAGCGGGCGGTGATCAGGCGTGTGGTGGAAGAGCGACTCGGCAGCGAGAATGGGCATGGGGGCTCGACGGATGCTGTGGGACGGGGCGGGTGGCGTGCCGTTCCGTCTTGCGATCCATCAGGGCCTCTCCTTCTCAGTGCGTCGCCAGCATAGCGGCAAAAGCCACCTGGCAAAACCGGGCGGCATGGACAGCCCGACACGGCCGCGCTAGCCCGTTGGCCGGAGTCACCGACAGCAGGCGATCATGACGCACAAACCGAGAGCCCGGGATTTGGGCATTCCCTTCGACGGCACACCCGGCCCGCTGAACGCCATCACCGACATCGCCGGCATCGAGATCGGCACCGCCACCATCATCACCGGTGAGGGCAAGCTGGAGGTCGGGCGCGGCCCGGTGCGGACCGGCGTCACCGCCATCCTGCCGCGCGGCCGGGTGTTCGACCCGGTCTTCGCCGGCACCGCCACGCTGAACGGCAATGGCGAGCTGACCGGCACGCATTGGATCGAGGAATCGGGCTTCCTCGAAGGCCCCGTCATGATCACCAACAGCCACAGCGTCGGCACGGTGCGCGACGCCGTGGCGGAGTGGCAGGGCCGGCACGGCCTGGTCGCGCCGCTGAGCCACGACCTCTACTGGTGCCTGCCGGTGGTGGGCGAGACCTGGGACGGGACTCTGAACGACATCAACGGCTTCCACGTCAAATCGCAGCACGCGTTCGAAGCGCTGGACGGTGCCCGGCCGGGCACGGTGGCCGAGGGCAATGTCGGCGGCGGCACCGGCATGAATCTGTTTGGATTCAAGGGCGGCACCGGCACGGCCTCGCGTCAGCTGTCACCCGAGGAGGGCGGGCACACCGTCGGCGTGCTGGTGCAGGGCAATTTCGGCCGCCGCCGCAACCTGATGATCGCGGGCGTCCCGGTCGGGCGCGAGATCCCGGACCTTCTGCCCGACCTGTCCTGGGATCGCGACACCGGGTCGATCATCGTGGTCATCGCCACCGACGCGCCGCTGCTGCCGCACCAGTTGAAGCGCCTGGCCCGGCGCGCGCCGATCGGCATCGCCCGCACCGGCGGCTATGGCGCCAATGGCAGCGGCGACATCTTCATCGCCTTCTCCACCGCCAACCCCGGCGCTTTCAGCCGCAAGGAGACGCGAGCCATCGATCTGCTGCCGAACGACACCATGGACGGGCTGATCGAGGCCACGGCCCAGGCGACCGAAGAGGCGATCGTCAACGCGCTGGTCGCGGCCGAGACCATGACCGGCCGCGACGGCAACACCCTGCATGCGATCCCGCATCGACGGCTGCAGGATATCCTAAGGAAATACAACCGGTTGGCGGAATAACCTGCGGGCTGCTTAATGCACCGCCATCTCGGCCCGGATCTTCTGGCGCAGGAGGTCGATCGGCGCCAAGTGGTTCCGCTGCGCCTCGTAGTGCCAGAACGTCCAGCCGTTGCAGGACGGCGCGCCCTGCAACGCGGCGCCGACCCGGTGGATCGAGCCGGCATGGTCGCCCTGGTTGTTGCTGGCGATCAGCGTGCCGTCGGCGCGCACCTTGGCGACGTAGCGGCGCTGGGTGTCGAACAGCCGGTCGCCCGGGCGCAGCATGCCGCGCTCGACCACCCAGCCGAAGGGCACGCGCGGCGCCTGGCGCTTCGACAGCGTGTCGAGCAGCGACGGGTCGGCCGGCGTCTCGATCGCGGCGATGCGCTGGGTGGCGACGCGGGCATAGGTGTCCTCGCGCTCCACCCCGATGAACTTGCGGCCCAGCCGCTTGGCCACGGCGCCGGTGGTGCCGCTGCCGAAGAACGGGTCGAGAATGGTCTCCCCCGCCCGGGTCGAGGACAGGATGACCCGCCACAGCAGCGCTTCCGGCTTCTGCGTCGGATGCGCCTTGCGGCCGTCGATCTTCAACCGTTCGCCGCCGCTGCAGATCGGCAGCGTCCAGTCGCTGCGCATCTGCAGCTCCTCGTTCAGCCCCTTCATCGCGTCGTAGTTGAAGGTGTAGCGGCTGTCCGGCGACTTCGCGGCCCAGATCAGGGTCTCATGCGCGTTGGTGAAGCGCGTGCCGCGGAAATTCGGCATCGGGTTGGCCTTGCGCCAGACGATGTCGTTCAGGATCCAGAAGCCGAGATCCTGCAGGATGGATCCGACCCGGAAGATGTTGTGATACGTGCCGATGACCCAGAGCGTGCCGTCATCCTTCAGCGCATGGCGCGCCGCCGACAGCCAGTCGCGGGTGAAGCGGTCGTAGCTGGCGAGATCGCTGAACTTGTCCCATTCCGCGTCGACGCCGTCGACCCGGCTTTCGTCCGGCCGGCGCAGCTCGCCCCCCAACTGCAAGTTGTAGGGCGGGTCGGCGAACACGCAATCGACCGAGCCGGCGGGCAGCGCCCGCATGGCCGAGATGCAGTCGTCCTGGACGATGCGGCAGCCCGGCGGCAGCCGGCTGGGGGTCTGAAGTGATTCGCTCATGCTGCGACGATGATTCGCCACAGACTCGGCGTCAATCCCCCTTCGAATCAGACGGTTACGCTGAGTCGCTGAAACACCGGTGCAAATGATCGCCGGTGATGGCCGCAGATGCCGATCCGGTCGAGGGCGGCGATATGCTCCCGCGTGCCGTAGCCGGCGTTGCGTTCCCACCCATAGCCTGGATGGAGGGTGGAGAGACGCAACATCTCGTGGTCACGCACAACTTTTGCGATGATCGACGCTGCCGCAATCGACAGTGACAAGCCATCGCCGCCGACCACCGCGCGACCGTCGCAGGGCAGATTCGCCGGCAGACGATTTCCGTCGACCAGCGCCATCTCCGGGCGTTCGGGCAGGGCGTCGAGCGCCCGTTGCATCGCCAGCATGCTGGCCTGGAGGATGTTGATTCGGTCGATCTCCTCGACCGTGGCCCAGCCGACCCCCACCTGTGCCACCGCCCGGATGCGCGGCACCAGCGCTTCGCGCCGCTGCGCTGTCAGCACCTTGCTGTCGTCGATCAGGAGGGCGAGATCGGGGTCGAGCGGCCGGATCAGCACCACGGCGGCGGCCAGCACCGGGCCGGCCAGCGGGCCCCGGCCGACCTCGTCCAGCCCCGCCACCCGGCGGGACGGCGCCCCGCATTCGATCTCAAGGCTCCAATCCGGCATGCCGACCTCTTAGCGCCGACAACGCCGCGCGCCAAGCTCAGAACAGCCGCATCTGGTCGCCCGGCCGCGGCGGCACTTCGAACTGGCCGGTGTCGAGCGTCCAGCGCCTGCGGTCGAGGCCGAGGCGGCGGACGGCATGGTTGAAGCGGGCGCGGACCATCTCCGCCACCGGCCCCTCGCCGCGCATCCGCTCGCCGAACCCGGATTTGTAGAGTTTGCCGCCACGGGTCTGACGCACCAGCGACATCACCCGCTTCGCCCGGTCCGGCGCATGCGCCTCGAGCCATTCCTGGAACAGGCCGGCGATCTCCAGCGGCAGCCGCAGCATGGTCCACCCCGCCGCCGTCGCCCCGGCGTCGACCGCCGCCTCCAGCACCTGCTCCAGCACATGGTCGTTGAGGCCCGGGATGATCGGTGAGGTCAGAACCGAGACCGGGATGCCGGCCCCGGCCAGGCGCCGGATGGTGTCCAGGCGCTTCGGCGGAGTGGCGGCCCGCGGCTCCAGCGACCGGGCGAGGTCGCGGTCGAGCATCGACAGCGAGATGCAGACCCCGGCGAGGTTCCGGGCCGCCATCGGCGCCAAGAGGTCGATGTCGCGGGTAATCAGTGCCGACTTCGTGACGATGCCGAGCGGATGGTTGAACCGCGACAGCACCTCGATCACCCGCCGTGTCAGCTTCAGCTCGCGCTCGACCGGCTGGTACGGTTCGGTGTTGGTGCCCATCGCCATCACCTCCGGGCTGTAGCCCGGGCGCCGCAGCTCCGCCTCCAGCAGCTCGGGCGCGTGCGGCTTGTAGAAGAGCTGGGTTTCGAAATCGAGGCCGGGCGACAGGCCGAGCCAGGCATGCGTCGGCCGCGCGAAGCAATAGATGCAGCCATGCTCGCAGCCCCGGTACGGGTTGATCGACCGGTCGAACAGGATATCCGGCGACTCGTTGCGGGTGATGATCGTGCGCGCGGTATCGACATGCAACTGGGTGCGCAGCGGCGGCACATCCTCCTCCGCCTCCTCCTGCGCCCAGCCATCGTCGACCCGGTGCCGGGACTCGGCCTCGTAGCGGCCGGACTTGTTGCTGACCGCACCGCGACCCTTGCGCGGCTCGTCCGCCAGTTCATCGATCTCGGGGGGCTTGATCGGCATGAGAACAAATATAGAACAACCGATATCGGTTGCCAAGCCCGGCCGGAAGGCCGAGACAGTGTCCCCCACAGCGCGTTGAGACTCGTCTTGACGCCCGGGCGCCGAAAGACTAATAAGCGCCCTCGATTTTCTTGGGGCCGTTCCTTGGCCCGAACTGGGACCAACAATGGCCAACCACAAGTCCGCCGAGAAGCGCATCCGTCAGACCGAGCGTCGCACGCTGGTCAACCGCAACCGCGTGAGCCGCATCCGCACCTTCGTCAAGAAGGTCGAGACGGCGATCGAGACCGGTGACAAGGCCGCCGCCGCCGAGGCGTTCAAGGCAGCGCAGCCGGAGATGCATCGCGGCATCACCAAGGGCGTGCTGCAGAAGAACACTGTCGCACGCAAGCTGTCGCGCCTGTCCAGCCGCATCAAGGCTCTCTGAGCATCTGACACCGACGGGCCGTTCCGCGGCGGAAGCTGCGGAACGGCCGTCGTGTTTCTGAGGCATCGCGCGAGCGGCACAACCAACCGGCATCCAAGACCGTTTTTTGCGTTTTGAGATGGTCCGGATTTGTTCCGTTGCCAGTGCGCGCACACCCTGCATATGATCGCCGTTCGCCTGCCGGGGTGCAGGTTGAGGGCCTGTTTCAGGAAACAACTTATCGGCTACCAGCCTTCACTACGAAGATTGGCAGAAGCATAAGATTGTTCCTTAAATTCAACTGCATATATTTTGAGCGAATTTCACTCGGGCTTCAACAATAGCTGCGAGGAATTGTTCCTGCTCTTCTGGCGTGATACTATGATTATTACAGTTTGAGTTTTATCGGCATGGCAGCCGCGCGCCGGGCATCTGGTGCTGCTGCGGTCGGGAATAGGTAAGGTTCGGATCGGCACGAGACGGGACTGAACGTAGTCGGAGGGGTCGGAAGGCAGCATGTCGTCGATGGGGGGAGTCATCGCATCGATCGAGCAACAATGGGCCCGCGTCTGCACCCGGTTGCGCGATGAGGTGGGCGAAGGCGCCTTCAAAAGCTGGCTGCGCCCGGTCGTCGTCGTCGACATCGATGGCGGCGAGGTCCGCATCGCCGCCCCGACCCGTTTCATGCGCGACTGGGTCGCCGCCCACTATGCCGACCGCATCCGCAATCTCTGGCACTCCGAGAATCCGGACGTCCACAGCGTCGACGTGATCGTCGTGCCGGACCGGCTGGCCGCCAAGGCCGTGGTGGCGGCCGCAGCCCCTGCCCCGGCGGCGATCGTCCCGGCCTCGCGCGCCGAGTCGACGATGCCGGAGCGGCCGCCCGAATCGGTCATCGAATTCGGCGCCATCCTCGACCAGCGCTTCACCTTCGACAATTTCGTCGTCGGCAAGCCGAACGAGCTGGCCCATGCCGCCGCCCGCCGGGTGGCGGAGGCGAACAGCGTCACCTTCAACCCGCTGTTCCTCTATGGCGGCGTCGGCCTCGGCAAGACGCATCTGATGCATGCCATCGCCTGGCACATCCGGGTGAAGCACCCGGAGCGGCGCGTGCTGTACATGTCCGCCGAAAAGTTCATGTACCAGTTCATCCGCGCCCTGCGCTTCAAGGACACGATGACCTTCAAGGAGCTGTTCCGGTCGGTCGACGTGCTGATGATCGACGACGTGCAGTTCATCTCTGGCAAGGATTCCACCCAGGAAGAGTTCTTCCACACCTTCAACGCGCTGGTGGACCAGAACCGCCAGGTGGTGATCTCGGCCGACAAATCGCCCTCCGACCTCGAAGGCATGGAGGAGCGGCTGCGCTCCCGCCTCGGCTGGGGCCTCGTCGCCGACATCCACCCCACCACCTATGAGCTGCGCCTGGGCATCCTGCAGGCCAAGGCGGAGACGGCCCGGGTCGACATCCCGTCCAAGGTGATGGAGTTCCTGGCGCACAAGATCACCTCCAACGTGCGCGAGCTGGAGGGGGCGCTGAATCGCATCACCGCCCATGCCGAGCTGGTGCACCGGCCGATCACGCTCGAATCGACGCAGGAGCTGCTGCACGACCTGCTGCGCGCCTCCGACCGCCGCGTGACGATCGACGAGATCCAGAAGCGGGTCGCCGAGCACTACAACATCAAGATCGCCGACATGCATTCGGCCCGCCGCGCCCGCACCGTGGCCCGGCCGCGCCAGGTGGCGATGTACCTGTCGAAGCAGCTGACCCCCCGCTCGCTGCCGGAAATCGGCCGCAAGTTCGGCGGCCGCGACCACACCACGGTGATGCACGCCGTGCGCAAGGTCGAAGAGCTGTGCAGCGAGGACCGGTCCTTCGCCGAGGATGTCGAGCTGCTGCGCCGGATGCTGCAGGTTTAGCTGACCAAATCCGGCCCTGTTCGCGGGCTGAGATCCCCCGGCCAGCAGGGCTTTCCGGAAATCTCACCGACATTGCCTCCGGCCCTGCGCCTGCCTCTCGCCACCGCCGTCGGCTTTCGGTTATAGTGCGCGCCCGCCGCGTTGGCCGGGCGCAAGCCCGTCCCGACGATCTGTCCGGCGGACGGCATCGTCGAAGTGGAATCGGGATGAAGCTGATCATCGAGCGGGCCGCCCTTTTGAAGGGCCTGAGCCATGTGCAGAGCGTCGTCGAGCGGCGCAACACCATCCCAATCCTGTCCAATATCCTGTTGCGCGCCGAATCCGGCGCGCTGCGCCTGACCGCGACCGACATGGATCTCGAGATCGTCGAATCCGTGCCGGCCGAGATCCAGGCCCCGGGCGGCACCACCGCCCCGGCGCACACCCTGTACGACATCGTCCGCAAGCTGCCCGACGGCAGCCAGGTCGAGATCGAGACCAACCCGGATGGAGGTTCGCTGACGCTGCGCGCCGGCCGCTCGAACTTCCGGCTCGGCTGCCTGCCGGTCGAGGATTTCCCGAGCATGTCGGGCGGCGAGCTGACGCACCGCTTCACCATCGCCACCGGCGATTTGCGGGTGATGATCGACCGGACCAAATTCGCGATCTCGACCGAAGAGACGCGCTACTACCTGAACGGCATCTACCTGCACGCGGCCATGTCCGAATCCGTGCCGGTGCTGCGCGCCGTCGCCACCGACGGCCACCGCCTGGCCCGGATCGAGATGCCGCTGCCGGACGGGGCCGACGGCATCCCGGGCGTGATCGTGCCGCGCAAGACGGTGATGGAGCTGCGCAAGCTGCTGGACGAGAGCGGCGAGACGGTCGAGGTCCAGCTGTCCGAGACCAAAACCCGCTTCACCCTGGCGGGATCCGCCGGCGACGGCGTGGTCCTGACCTCGAAGCTGATCGACGGCACCTTCCCGGAATATGAGCGGGTGATCCCGAGCGGCAACGACAAGATCCTCGAGGTCGATGCCAAGGCCTTCGCCAAGGCGGTCGACCGCGTCTCCACCATCTCGACCGAGAAGAGCCGGGCGGTGAAGTTGACGATCGAGAACGGGTCGCTGACGCTGTCGGCCAGTTCGGCCGAGCAGGGCAGCGCGACCGAGGAGATCGAGGTCAGCTACGAGGCGGCGAAGATCGAGATCGGCTTCAACAGCCGCTACCTGCTGGACATTACCCAGCAGATCGAAGGCGACGGCGCCCGCTTCGCCATGGCCGATGCCGGATCGCCCACCATCGTGCGCGACACCGCGGATTCCAGCGCCCTGTATGTGCTGATGCCGATGCGGGTTTGACCGGCATTGCCGTCACAAAGCTTCGCATGGGCATGACGGGGGCGAAGCGTCCGCTTCGGATGCCTTGAGCCATATGTCCCAGGACCCCTTGCCGGAGCAGGCCGCCGCATCGGAGCAGGCGATCCCCGCAGTTCCTCCCCTGGCCGGGCCGCCCGCCCGGATCGCGGTGACGCGCCTGACGCTGACCGAGTTCCGCTGCTATGGCCAGCTGCGGATCGAGCTGGACCCCCGGCCCGTGGTGCTGACAGGGCCGAACGGCGCCGGCAAGACCAACCTGCTGGAGGCGGTGTCCTTCCTGTCGCCGGGCCGCGGCCTGCGCCGGGCGCCGTTGCTGGACGTGACCCGCCGCCAGGCGGCGGCCGGCACCGGCTGGGCCGTGGCGGCGCAGATGCTGACCCCGACCGGCGAGATCCGGCTGGGCACCGCCCTGGAGGCCGGCGAAGGCCGCCGCGCCGTGCAGATCGACGGCCGGACCGCGCCGAGCCAGACCGCGCTGGGCGCCCGGGCACCGATGGTCTGGCTGACGCCGCAGATGGACCGGCTGTTCGGCGATGCCGCCAGCCAGCGCCGCCGCTTTCTCGACCGGCTGGTGTTCGGCTTCCACCCCGACCATGCCGGCCAGTTGTCCGCCTATGAGCGGGCGATGCGCGAGCGCAACCGGCTGCTGAAAGATGGCCGCCCCGACCCGGCCTGGCTGGCCGCGCTGGAAGACACCATGGCGGCCGCCGGCACGGCCGTCGCCGCGGCCCGGCGCGAGCTGGTGGCCCGGCTGCGCGGCGCCGAGT
>NZ_JBYRFX010001089.1:0-15302 GCF_057815775.1 Inquilinus sp. | reverse complement strand
TGGCAGAACATCAACAGCGGCTTTCTCGAGGTGGTCGAGATCGAGAAGAACGTGATGTTCCTGATCCTGTCACTCATCATCCTGGTGGCGGCGCTGAACATCATCTCCGGCCTGGTGATGCTGGTGAAGGACAAGTCTCCTGATATCGCCATCCTGCGCACCATGGGCGCCTCGCGCGGCGCCATCCTGCGCATCTTCCTGCTGACCGGCGCGGTGATCGGCGTGGTCGGCACGCTGGTCGGCCTCGGCCTCGGCGTCGCCCTGGCCGACAATCTGGAGACTATCCGCCAGGGGCTGCAGGCCCTGACCGGCACGACCATCTTCGACCCCAAGGTCTACTACCTGACCCGGATCCCGACCGAGATCGATGCCGGCGAGGTGATGCTGGTCTGCGGCATGGCGCTGGTGCTGTGCTTCCTGGCGTCGATCTACCCCGCTTGGCGGGCCGCACGGCTCGATCCGGTCGAGGCGCTCAGATACGAGTGATCCCGCCCCGCCACGGGCTTCAGAATTCCAAACACCGTCATTGCGAGCGCAGCGAAGCAATCCAGGGCCACCACGAGCGCTGCATGGATTGCTTCGTCGGCTTCGCCTCCTCGCAATGACGGCGAGGGATGCGTTATGAATACCAGCCGGTCCGATTCTGTTGAATCGGGCCGACCCGGATCCCGTCGCCGCGGAGCACCGCCGCCATGCCACACGCCGATTTCATCCATCTGCGGGTGCACAGCGCCTATTCCCTGTCGGAAGGGGCGATCAAGACCAAGGAGCTGATCGGCATCTGCAAGAAGATGCAGATGCCGGCCGTGGCGGTCACCGACACCGGCAACCTGTTCGGCGCGCTGGAATTCGCGCTGGCGGCCACCGACTACGGCATCCAGCCGATCATCGGCACCATCCTCGCCATCACCCGGACCGAGGTCGAAACCGGCGCCCGGGTCGGCGGCCCGGCCATCGCCGATCCCGACTGCCTGGTGCTGCTGGCCCAGAACGAACGCGGCTACGAGAACCTGATGGCGCTGACCAGCCGCGCCTATCTGGAGACCGAGGGCGGCCTGGCGCCGCAACTGGCGCTGGAGGATCTGGAAGGGCACACCGAGGGCCTGATCGCCCTGACCGGCGGGCCGAAGGGGCCGGTCGGGCGGCTGCTGCTGGCCGAGCACCCGGACCGGGCGCTGGCGACGCTGCGCTATCTCAAGACCCTGTTCCCCGACCGACTCTATGTCGAGCTGATGCGGCACGGACAAGAGGATGAGGACCGGATCGAGGCCGGACTGATCGACATGGCCTATGCCGAGGACGTGCCGCTGGTCGCCACCAACGACTGCTTCTTCGCCACCGAGGACATGTACGAGGCGCATGACGCGCTGCTGTGCATCGCCGAAGGCACCTATGTCGTCGAGGCCAACCGGCGGCGGGTGACGCGCGACCACCGCTTCCGCCCGGCCGCGGAAATGCGGCAGCTGTTCGCCGACCTGCCGGAGGCGGTGGACAACACCGTGGTGATCGCCAAGCGCTGCGCGGTGATGCCGAAGAAGCGGGCGCCGATCCTGCCGACCTTCCCGAGCGAGGAAGGCCGGACCGAGGCCCAGGAGCTGCGCACCCAGGCGGAGGACGGCCTGGCGGCGCGGCTGGACGCGCATGTCTTCACGCCCGAGATGGACGCGGCCGAACGGGCCAAGGTGCAGGAGACCTATTCGGCCCGGCTGGCCTATGAGCTCGACGTCATCGAGAAGATGGGCTTCCCCGGCTACTTCCTGATCGTCGCGGACTTCATCAAATGGTCCAAGGCAAACGACATCCCGGTCGGGCCGGGCCGCGGCTCCGGCGCCGGCTCGGTCGTCGCCTGGGTGCTGACCATCACCGACCTCGATCCCCTGCGCTTCGGCCTGCTGTTCGAGCGGTTCCTGAACCCGGAACGCGTGTCGATGCCCGACTTCGACATCGACTTCTGCCAGGACCGGCGCGACGAGGTGATCACCTATGTCCGTGACAAATACGGGCATGACCGGGTGGCGCAGATCATCACCTTCGGAAAGCTGCAGGCCCGCGCCGTGCTGCGCGACGTCGGCCGCGTGCTGCAGATGCCCTATGGCCAGGTCGACCGCATCTGCAAGCTGGTGCCGAACAACCCGGCCAACCCGGTCACGCTGTCCCAGGCGATCGACGGCGAGCCGGCGCTGCAGCATGAGCGCGACAACGACGAGCGGGTCCGCCACCTGATCGACCTGGCGATGAAGCTGGAGGGGCTGTACCGCCACGCCTCGACCCACGCCGCCGGCGTGGTCATCGGCGACCGGCCGCTGCACGAGCTGGTGGCGCTGTACCGCGACCCGCGCTCGCCGGTCCCGGCCACCCAGTTCAACATGAAGTATGTCGAACAGGCCGGGCTGGTGAAGTTCGACTTCCTCGGCCTGAAGACGCTGACCGTGCTGCGCGTGGCCGAGAACCTGATCAAAGCCAGCGGCGTCGACATCGACCTGGCGCATATCCCGCTCGACGACGGCCCGACCTACGCCATGCTCGGCCGGGCGGAAGCGACCGGCGTGTTCCAGCTGGAAAGCTCGGGCATGCGCGACGTGCTGCGCCGGATGAAGCCGAACCGGATCGGCGACATCATCGCGCTGGTGGCGCTGTACCGCCCCGGCCCGATGGACAACATCCCGACCTTCATCGAGGTGAAGAACGGCACCAAGGCGCCGGATTACCTGCACCCGTCGCTGCAGCCGATCCTGGAAGAGACCTACGGCATCATGGTCTACCAGGAACAGGTGATGCAGGTCGCCCAGACGCTGGCGGGCTATTCGCTCGGCGGCGCCGATCTTCTCCGCCGCGCCATGGGCAAGAAGATCAAGGCGGAGATGGACGCCCAGAAGCTGACCTTCGTCGAGGGCGCCGTCGCCCGCGGCGTGCCGGCCGGCCAGGCGTCCAACATCTTCGACCAGGTCGAGAAATTCGCCGGCTACGGCTTCAACAAGTCGCACGCCGCCGCCTATGCCATCGTCGCCTACCAGACCGCCTATCTGAAGGCGAACCACCCGGTCGAGTTCATGGCGGCGTCGATGACGCTCGACCTCGGCAACACCGACAAGCTGAACGTCTTCCGGCAGGAGCTGACGCGCCTGCGCGTCAAGCTGCTGATCCCCGACATCAACAAGTCGGAGGCGGTGTTCGCGGTGGAGGCGCTGCCCGACGGCGGCAAGGCGATCCGCTATGCCCTCGGCGCCGTCAAGGGCGTCGGGCCGGAGGCGATGCGCAGCCTGGTGCTGGAGCGCGACCGCGGCGGGCCGTTCAAGGACCTGTACGATTTGGCCCGGCGGCTCGACGTCAAGCTGCTGAACAAGCGGCAGCTGGAAAACCTGGCCCGGGCCGGCGCCTTCGATTCGATCGACAAGAACCGTGCCCGCGTCGTCGCCTCGTTCGACACGCTGCTGCGCTACGCCCACACCATGGCGTCGGAGCGGGAGAGCGGCCAGATCGGACTGTTTGGCGGCGCGTCGGGCAGCGAACTCAGCGCGCCGCCGCTGCCGAGCATCCCGGACTGGGATTCGATGGAACGGCTGCGCCAGGAATTCGACGCGGTCGGCTTCTACCTCTCGGCCCATCCGCTCGACACCTACAACACCAAGCGGCTCGGCTCGGTCCGCTCGGCCGAGATCGGCCAGAAGATGCGGATGGGCCACACCCAGCTGCGCCTCGCCGGCATCCTGATGGCCAAGCGGGAGATGACGACCAAGACCGGCAACCGCATGTGCTTCGGCACCTTCTCCGATGCCAGCGGCGTGTTCGAGGTCACCTTCTTTGCCGAGACGCTGGCGACGGCCCGGCAGCTGCTCGAGGTCGGCGCCGCCCTGGCCATGGCGGTGGAGATCCAGAGCCGCGGCGAGGAGCTGCGGCTGACGGCGCTGTCGATCGAGCCGATCGACCAGGCCCTGGCCCGCAGCGCCGCGCGCTTCGTGATCTATGTCGACGGTGTCCACGCCATCCAGCCGCTGCACGGGCTGCTCGACCGCGAAGGCCAGGGCCGGTGCAAGATCAACCTGCAGCTGCAGCTGGCGCCGACCGAGGAGGTCGAGATCGAGCTGCCGGGCGGCTATGCCGTGGGCGGGCGGGCCAAGGCCGCGCTGAAATCGGTGCCGGGCGTGCTCAGCGTCGAGGAGTATTGATCCCGGGGCCGGCCGGATGATGCGGCTTGTCTCTTCGCCGCATCGGCCGTACCAGGATCGGGTATGCCACGGGGGCACCGTCTCCCAATCGCACCGGAGGGCATGCGACCGGTCCGGCACCGTCCGGGTCGTCGCCCCTGTCCCTCCCACCGGGAACTTGCGATGAGTGACGACACCGATCATGGCATCCGCTTCGGACGGATCGCCGCCATGCTGCCGGTCCGCGACATGGACCGGGCGCACGCCTTCTACACGGACGTGCTGGGCTTCACGAAAACCTTCCAGAACGGCAGCCCCGTCGGCTTCATGATCCTGAAGCGGGATGCGGCCGAGCTGCATCTGACACTGCAGCCGGATCACAAGGCAGCCGCGTTCAATGTGGCGCATCTGATGGTCGCGGATGCGGCTGCGCTCCATCGGATCTGCCAGCAGCACGGACTGCGCATCATCAAGGGCCTGCGCGACCAGGAGTACGGCCTGCGCGCCTTCGTGTTCGAGGATCCCGACGGCAACCGGATCGACGTCGGCCAGCCGATCTGACTGATCGGGCCGGTCCGATTGTCGCGGCAGCGCGGGGCATAACCGGCAGGTCTTGTTGCCGTGCCCCGCCTGCGCTTCAGTGGGCGGATCGGACATCGGGAACGGGCAGGGCAGGGGCATGGCGCAGACCACGGCAGACGTGTCGGCCCCGGCCGGGCCACCGAGCCTGGGGCAGATCTTCCTGGCCTTCACCAAGATCGGCCTGACCAGCTTCGGCGGCGGGCTGAGCGGCTGGATGCTGCGGGAATTCGTGCAGAGCCGGCGCTGGATCACCGAGGCGGATTTCCTCAACGGGCTGGCGCTGGCGCAGGCCTTCCCCGGCGTCAATGTCGTGAACCTGTCGCTGTGGATTGGCCACCGCCTGCGCGGCGGGCCGGGTGCCTTGGCCGGCGTGCTCGGCATGGTGGTGCCGGCAATGCTGGTCGCCATCGCCACGGCCGCGCTGTTCGCCCAGGTCGCGCAGTACCGAGCGGCGCATGTCGTGCTGGCCGGCATCTCGGCGGCGGCGGTCGGGCTGTCGCTGCAGATGGGTGCGCGCGCGGCGTGGCGGGCCGCCCGGTCGGCGGTGCCGCTGGTGGTAATCGTGCTGACCTTCGTGGCGATCGGCGTGCTGCGCCTGCCGCTGCTGCCGGTCATGGCGGTGATGGCACCGCTCAGCATCGCCTATGCCGCCTGGCGGCCGCGGAAGGATTGAGGCGATGCCGGACAACATCCTGCTGCGGCTGCTGCTGGTGTTCGTGCCGCTGTCCTTGCTGTCGGTCGGTGGCGGGCAGAGCATCGTCACCGACATCCACCGGCAATCGGTCGGCGTCTATGGCTGGATGTCGGACGCCCGGTTCCTCGACCTGTTCGGCTTGTCGCGGATGACGCCGGGGCCGGGGTCGCTGCTGGTCACCCTGGTCGGGTGGCAGGCCGCCGGCTGGGCCGGCGCGCTGGTGGCGACCGCCGCCATCTTCACCCCGTCCTCGCTGCTGGTCTACGGGCTGGCCCGGCTGTGGGCCCGCTATCGCGGCGCCCGCTGGCAGCGGGTGGTCGAGACCGGCCTGGCTCCCGTGGCCGCCGGCATGGTGCTGGCGGCGTCCTTCACCGTGCTCAGCGCCGCCGAAGGCGGGGTGCTGGCCTGGGCCGTGGCGGCGGTGTCGGGCCTGACCCTGCTGTTCACCCGGGTCAACCCACTGCTGCTGCTCGCCGCCGGCGCCGTCGTGTTCCTGCTGGCCTTGCCCTGACGCCAGGCCGCAGGCCTCCGAGGGGGCTTGTCAAGGTCCCGGATCTTGAGGGGTTGTCCTGCGGCCGGATGCGCTCGATTCTGGATTGGCATACAGTGGTATGGCGGGACGGATCGACATGGAGGGAGAGGGCGATGGCGCGGGTGACCGGAATCCGGGCTTTGCCGATCCTCGGCCTGGTCTTCCTGGGGCTCGGCCTGCTCGGGCTGATCGCTGCCGGCGTGCTGGCGGGCCTGGAGTACACCAGCGGCCGCAATGCCCGGGCCGACGGGGTCATCATCGACTTCAACAACGGGCCGGAGGTCGAGTTCACCACGGCGGGCGGCAGCAAGGTGCAGTTCCGCAGCGCCGTTCGCAGCTCCTCCTTCTATCGCGGCGAACAGCTGGCCGTCGCCTATGACCCCGCCCACCCCGAGGAGGCCGCGGTCGACGGGTTTGCCGGCCGCTGGTTCCTGCCGGGCCTGTTCGGCATCCTGTTCGGCGTCTTCTTCGTGATGGGCCTCGTGCTGACGGTCCTCGGGCGCCTGCTGCTGGGGCGCCGTTATCGATCGTGGCAGCGCTAGCACACGTCGCCATGGCCAAATGCCACGGCCTGCGCTACAACCGCCGCCGGACCCGGGCGCCGATGGCTGCGCCGCGGGCGATTGTTGTTGGATGAAACCGCCTTGCGCACGGAAATCCGCGGAATGAGCCTGGCGCTGATCTGCATGATCGGCGCGGTGGTGGCCTCGAATTACCTGGTCCAGTTCCAGATCAACGACTGGCTGACCTGGGGCGCCTTCACCTATCCGCTGACCTTCCTGGTCACCGACCTGACCAACCGCGTCTTCGGCCCGCATCGCGCCCGCCAGGTCGCCTATGCCGGCTTCGCCATCGCCGTGGTGCTGTCGCTGTGGCTGGCCGATTGGCGCATCGCCGTGGCCTCCGGCACCGCCTTCCTGGTCGGCCAACTGCTGGACATCTACATGTTCAACCGGCTGCGCCGCGCCTCTTGGTGGCGGGCGCCGTTCATCGGTTCGGCCCTGGGCTCCGTGGTCGACACCGGCATCTTCTTCACCATCGCCTTCGCCGGCACCGACCTGCCGCTGTTGAACCTGATGGCCGGCGACCTCTCGGTGAAGCTGGCCTGCGCGCTCTTGTTCCTGGCGCCGTTCCGGGCGCTGATGAATGTGCTGATGCCGATGCCAGCGCTGCAGAACGGCTGATCCCGGTCCTTCAATGCGTGTTGATGATTTCGATTTCGATCTGCCGCGGCAGCAGATCGCCGACCGGCCGGCCGAGCCGCGCGACGCCGCGCGGCTGATGGAGGTCGAGGCGGGCGGGTTGATGACCGGCCCCGAGCTGACGGACTGGCATGTGCGCGACCTGCCGGGCCGGCTGCGGCCGGGCGACCTGCTGGTCGTCAACGACACCCGCGTGATCCCGGCGCGGCTGCATGGCAAGCGTGGCACGGCCGGTGTCGAGATCATGCTGCACCAGATGGTGGACGCAGGGCGCTGGCGTGCTTTCGCGCGGCCGGCGAAGAAGCTGAGCGCCGGCGACGTCATCCGCTTCGCAGACGACTTCAGCGCCACTGTCCTGGCCAAGGGCGAGGGTGGTGAGGTCGAGATCGCCTTCGACGACCCCGCGCGCCTTGCCGACAAGCTGCAGCGTCATGGTGAGATTCCGCTGCCGCCTTACATCGCCCGGCCGGACGGGCCGGATGCGCGCGACCTGGACGACTACCAGACCATGTTCGCCGCCCATGACGGCGCCGTCGCCGCGCCGACCGCGGGGCTGCATTTCACGCCGATGCTGCTGGACACGCTGGCGGCACGCGGGATCGAGACGGTGCGGCTGACGCTGCATGTCGGGGCCGGCACCTTCCTGCCGGTGAAGACCGACACGGTCGAAGACCACGTGATGCATGCCGAACGCGGCATCCTGACCGCGGAGACGGCGGCCAAGATCAACGCCGCGCGCGCCGCCGGCGGCCGCATCGTCGCGGTCGGCACCACCAGCCTGCGCCTGCTGGAAAGCGCGGCGGGAGAGGGCGGGATCGTGCATCCCTCACCGGCAGCACCGCGATCTTCATCACCCCCGGCCACCGCTTCCGCGCCGTCGACCTGCTGGTCACCAACTTCCATCTGCCGCGGTCGACCTTGTTCATGCTGGTCTGCGCCTTCGCCGGCACGGACGAGATGAAGAGCGCCTACGCCCATGCCATCGAATCCGGCTACCGCTTCTACTCCTATGGCGACACCAGCCTGCTGCACCGCCAGGAAGACCATGCCTGAGTCCGCTTTCCGCTTCGAAACCACAGCCCAGGACGGCGCCGCCCGCACCGGGCGCCTGCACACCGCCCATGGCGTGGTCGACACCCCGACCTTCATGCCGGTCGGCACCGCGGCGACCGTGAAGGCGATGAAGCCGGAGGATGTCGCCGCCACCGGCGCGCAGATCGTCCTCGGCAACACCTACCACCTGATGCTGCGACCGGGGGCAGAGCGGGTTGGCCGCCTGGGCGGGCTGCACCGCTTCATGAACTGGCCCGGGCCGATCCTGACCGATTCCGGCGGCTTCCAGGTGATGTCGCTGTCCAAGCTGCGGCGCATGGACAAGGACGGCGTCACCTTCCGGTCGCATATCGACGGCCGCGAATACCGGCTGACGCCGCACCGGTCGACCGAGATCCAGCATCTGCTCGACGCCACCATCACCATGGCCTTCGACGAGTGCACGCCGTTCCCGGCGGAGCCGGAGGTGGCGGCGAGTTCGATGCGCCAATCGATGGACTGGGCGAAGCGGTCGCGCGACGCCTTCGTCGACCGGCCCGGTTACGGCCAGTTCGGCATTGTCCAGGGCAGCATCTACCCCGAGCTGCGGCTCGAATCCGCCGCAGCGCTGACCGATATCGGTTTCGAGGGCTATGCCATCGGCGGCCTGGCGGTGGGCGAGGGGCAGGAGCGGATGTTCGCAGCCCTCGACGTCACCGTCCCGGCGCTGCCGGCCGACCGGCCGCGCTATCTCATGGGCGTCGGCAAGCCGTCCGACCTGGTCGGCGCGGTGCGTCGCGGTGTCGACATGTTCGACTGCGTGCTGCCGACCCGATCGGGCCGCACCGGCCAGGCCTTCACCCGCCGCGGCACGGTCAACATGCGCAACGCCCGGCACCAGGATGACGACCGGCCGCTCGACGAGGCCTGCCGCTGCCCGGCCTGCCGCCAGTACAGCCGCGCCTACCTGCATCATCTGATGCGGGGCGAGGAGGTGCTGGGCCTGATGCTGCTGACCACGCACAATCTGACCTATTATCAGGACCTGATGGCCGGGCTGCGCGGCGCCATCGCCGCCGGCACGCTCGACGCCTTCGCCGACGCCTTCGTGGTGGAGCAGGCGTCGGGCGACATTCCGGCCCTCTAGGAGACGCATATGGCCCGCAAGGCGAAGACCCCAGAGGCGTTGACCCAGCTCGGCCAGGCGACGGTCCTGCCGGCCTCGCCGGAGGCGGCGGTGCTGGAGACGGTGGCCAATCCGCGGCCGAAGCAGCTCTATCTCGTGCGCTTCACCGCGCCCGAATTCACCTCGCTGTGCCCGATGACCGGCCAGCCGGACTTCGCCCATCTGGTGATCGACTATGCCCCGGCGGCGAAGATCGTCGAGAGCAAGTCGCTGAAGCTGTTCCTCGGCTCGTTCCGCAACCACGGCGCCTTTCACGAGGACTGCACCGTCTATGTGGCAGAGCGGCTGATCAAGGCGATGAAGCCGCGCTGGCTGCGCATCGGCGGCTACTGGTACCCGCGCGGCGGCATCCCGATCGACGTGTTCTTCCAGAGCGGCCCGGCGCCCGAAGGATTGTGGCTCCCCGACCAGGGCGTGCCGCCTTACCGCGGCCGGGGCTGAGCCGCATGGGATGACGGGCGGAGCCGACATCAAGGACCGGATCCGCGCCGAGGCGCGGTCGCTTGGCTTCGACAGCGCCGGCTTCGCCGCGGCGGTGCCCGACCCCCGGCTGGGCGAGCGCCTGCAGATCTTCCTGGCGGACGGCCAGCATGGCGAGATGGGGTGGCTGGAGGCGAATGCCGATCGCCGGGCCGCCCCCACCACCCTGTGGCCCGAGGCGCGGACCATCCTGTCGCTCGGCCTGAACTACGGCCCGGCCGAAGATCCACGGCTGCTGCTGCAGCAGCCGGGGCGGGGCGTGATCTCGGTCTACGCGCAGGGCCGCGACTACCACGATGTGGTGAAGAAGAAGCCGAAGGCGCTGGGCGGCTGGATCCATCGCAGCTTCAAGACCGAGATCAAGGTCTTCGTCGACACCGCACCGGTGATGGAAAAGCCCCTGGCGATGCGGGCCGGACTCGGCTGGCAGGGCAAGCACACCAATTTGGTGTCGCGCGATTACGGCTCCTGGCTGTTTCTCGGCGAGATCTACCTGGCGCTCGACCTGCCGCCGGACGAGCCGGAGCACGACCATTGCGGCTCCTGTCGTGCCTGCCTCGATGCCTGTCCGACCGCAGCCTTTCCGACGCCCTACCGACTGGATGCGCGGCGCTGCATCTCCTACCTCACCATCGAGCACAAAGGGCCGATCCCGCACGAGCTGCGGCCGCTGATCGGCAACCGCATCTATGGCTGCGACGATTGCCTGGCCGTCTGCCCCTGGAACAAATTCGCCGAGCTGGGGCGCGAGGTGGCGCTGGCGCCACGGCCGGAGCTGAACGGCCCGGCCCTGGTGTCGCTGCTGGGCTTCGACGATGCCGGCTTCCGTGCCGCCTTTTCCGGCTCGCCGATCAAGCGCATCGGCCGCGCCCGCTTCCTGCGCAATGTGCTGCTCGCGATCGGCAACAGTGGCGATGCGGCGCTGGCGCCGCTGGTCGAACCGCTGCTGGATGATGCCGCCGCCGTGGTGCGGGGCATGGCCGTCTGGGCCCTGTCACGGCTGCTGGGACCGGAAAGGCTGCGCCAGCTCGCCGGGGGACGATCTGCGGACTCAGAGGCAGAGGTGCGCGAGGAGTGGCAGGCGGCGCTGGCAGTGGCCGCCTGATCGCTCGGCTTGCATTTCCCCGGCGCAGGGCGTATCAACCGCGCCGTCGTCAATCCCACACGCGGGCATCGCGGCCTGCCACAGCAGTGGCTCGGTCGCTCCGGTGCTTTTCGCCATATCCGCATCCTGCGGACAGGTGAAGGGCAAGGCCCGCGGCGGAACAACCGGAAAAGGACAGCCCGATGGCTACCCCGACCTTTACCATGCGCCAGCTCCTCGAAGCCGGTGCCCATTTCGGCCACCACACCCGTCGCTGGAACCCGAAGATGTCCCCGTACATCTTCGGTGTGCGCAACGGCGTGCACATCATCGATCTCGAGCAGACCGTGCCCCTGCTGCACCGCGCGCTCGACGCCGTGCGTGACGTCGTCGCCAATGGCGGCCGCGTCCTGTTCGTCGGCACCAAGCGCCAGGCGGCGGACCAGATCGCCGACGCGGCCAAGCGTTGCGGCCAGTACTTCGTCAACCATCGCTGGCTCGGCGGCATGCTGACCAATTGGAAGACGGTGTCGCAGTCGATCAAGCGCCTGAAGGAAATGGACGAGCAGCTGTCGCAGGGCGCGCTCGGCCTGACCAAGAAGGAGCAGCTGACCCTGACCCGCGCGCGGGACAAGCTCGAGAAGGCACTGGGCGGCATCCGTGACATGGGCGGCCTGCCCGACATCCTGGTGATCATCGACACCAACAAGGAGTCGATCGCGGTCCTGGAAGCCGGCAAGCTCGGCATCCCGGTCGTGGCCGTGCTCGACAGCAACTCCAGCCCGGACGGCATCACCTTCCCGGTGCCGGGCAATGACGACGCGCTGCGCGCCATCGAACTCTACTGCGAGCTGTTCTCCGGCTCGGTCATCGCCGGCATCCAGGCCGAAATGACCGCCAGCGGCGCCGATGTCGGCGCCCTCGAAGAGGCACCGGTCGAGGAGGCGCTGCCCGCCACCGAGATCGGCGAGGGCATCGAGGTCGTCGAGGCCAGCGAGCCGGAACAGCCGGCGGCCTGAGCCGGACGCGATACCGGGGCGGCCCAGAAAGCCGCCCCTTTCTTTCGATGAGGGCGCCTGCGACCGAATGGGCGCGGCGCCGAACGTACGAATAAGAGGTCGAAATGGCAGAGATCACAGCAGCGCTCGTGAAGGAGCTTCGTGAGAAGACCGGCGCCGGCATGATGGACTGCAAGAAGGCGCTCGGCGAAGCCGGCGGCGATATCGAGGCCGCGGTCGACTGGCTGCGCAAGAAGGGCCTCGCCGCTGCCGCCAAGAAGGCCGGCCGCGTGGCTGCCGAAGGCCTGGTCGGCATCGCCGTCGAGGGCAATCGCGGCGCCCTGGTCGAGGTCAACTCCGAGACCGATTTCGTGTCGCGCAACGACAAGTTCCAGGGCCTGGTATCGACCCTGGCCGGCCTGTCGCTGAAGGCCGACGGCAACGTCGAGGCGCTGGCCGCCAGCGCCTAACCGGGCACCGGCCGCACCGCCGCCGAGGAAGTGACCCAGATGGTCGCGACCATCGGCGAGAACATCAGCCTGCGCCGCGCCGCCGGCCTGACCGTCTCGGACGGCGTCGTCGCCGCCTATGTCCACAGCCCGGTTGCGGCCGGCCTGGGCAAGATCGGCGTGCTGGTGGCCGTGGAATCGACCGGCGAGAAGGCCAAGCTCGAGGCGTTCGGCAAGCAGGTTGCGATGCATGTCGCGGCGGCCCGCCCGGATGCGCTGCACGTCGCCGACGTCGACACCACGGCCCTGGACCGCGAGCGCAGCGTGCTGGCCGACCAGGCCCGCGCCAGCGGCAAGCCCGAGTCGATCATCGAGAAGA
The DNA here is from genome assembly GCF_057815775.1 of Inquilinus sp. Classification (NCBI taxonomy): domain Bacteria; kingdom Pseudomonadati; phylum Pseudomonadota; class Alphaproteobacteria; order Rhodospirillales; family Rhodospirillaceae; genus Inquilinus; species Inquilinus sp. Next base: position 2,539 of record NZ_JBYRFX010001089.1, on the reverse strand, counting down.
TGGTCGAAGGCCGGCTGCGGAAGTACTACGAGGAAGTGGTGCTGCACGAGCAGGTCTGGGTGCTGGACGGCGAATCGAAGGTCCGTGACGCCATCGCGGCGGCGGCCAAGGATGTCGGCGCGCCTGTGACCGTTACCGGCTTCGTCCGTTTCGTGCTCGGCGAGGGCATCGAAAAGGAGCAGGGCGACTTTGCGGCAGAGGTTGCGGCCACGCTCGGCCGCTGACCGATTGCGGGGCGCCCGGTCGACGGGCGCCTTTCGGGCGGATCAAACCAGGCGCTGGTACGTTTGGACGGTCTGATGCAAGACGCGGCGGGCCGGCCAGACCTTCGGGGCGGGCCGGTCGAAGCCGGATCGACGACGCTGAAGGAGTAGGGCGACATGGCGAAAGTGGCCCAGTATCGACGGGTGCTGTTGAAGATCTCCGGCGAAGCCCTGATGGGTGACCGGGATTACGGCATCGACCCGAAGATGGTGGACCGGATCGCCCAGGATGTTGCCCAGGTCCACGCCCTCGGCGTCGAGATCTGCATGGTCGTCGGCGGCGGCAACATCTTCCGCGGCATCAGCGGCGCCGCTTCCGGCATCGAGCGGGCAACCGCCGACTACATGGGCATGCTGGCCACCGTGATGAACGGGCTGGCGCTGCAGAGCGCCTGCGAGCACCAGGGCCTGCACACCCGCGTGGTCTCGGCCATCCCGATGCAGACGGTGTGCGAGCCCTATATCCGGCGCCGGGCGATCCGGCACATGGAGAAGGGCCGCGTCGTCATCTTCGTCGGCGGTACCGGCAACCCGTTCTTCACCACCGACACCGGCGCAGCCCTCCGTGCCTCCGAAATGGGCTGCGACGCGCTGCTGATGGGCAAGCAGGTCGATGGCGTCTACGACGCCGACCCGCTCAAGGTCGAAGACGCCAAGCGTTTCGACCGCTTGACCTACATGGATGTGCTGGCAAAAGATCTCCGCGTCATGGACCATGCGGCGATCTCGCTGGCTCGCGAAAACAAGATTCCTGTCCTTGTCTTCTCCATCAACGAGCATGGCGCGTTTGCCGAGGTGGTCGCAGGACAGGGCCGCTACACGATCGTTACCGAGGAGGGCTGAGCTTGGCCAAAGCCGATCTCGACGACATCGCCCGCCGTATGGCGGGCGCTCTGGAGTCTCTGCGCAAGGATCTCGGCGGTCTCCGGACCGGCCGGGCCAGCACCAGCCTGCTCGAGCCGATCACGGTCGATGCCTATGGCGCCCAGATGCCGATCAACCAGGTCGGCACCATCGGGGCGCCGGAGCCGCGCCTGCTGACCGTCTCGGTCTGGGACCGCACCATGGTCAAGGCGGTGGAGAAGGCGATCCGCGACTCCGGTCTGGGGCTCAACCCGCAGACCGAAGGCCAGACGGTGCGCGTGCCGCTGCCCGACTTGAGCGAGGAGCGCCGCCGCGAACTGACCAAGGTCGCCGGCAAGTATGCCGAGGCCGCCCGCGTGTCGGTGCGGAACGTCCGCCGCGACGGCATGGACGCGCTGAAGCGCGCGGAAAAGGATCACGAAATCTCCGAGGACGAGCACAAGCGCCTGTCTGATGAGATCCAGTCGCTGACCGACCGGCATATCAAGAAAGTCGACGAAACGGCGGCGCAGAAGGAAAGAGAAATCCTTCAGGTTTGAGCAGCGGGATGCATCGTTTCGCCCCCAAGGCCGAAGGCCAGCCCCCGCTCCATGTCGCCATCGTCATGGATGGCAATGGCCGTTGGGCGACCAACCGCGGACTGCCGCGCACCCTCGGCCACCGGAAGGGCATCGATGCCGTCAAGGCGACGATCGACGCCTCGATTGCGCTCGGCGTCGACTATCTCACGCTGTTCGGCTTCTCGACCGAGAACTGGCGTCGCCCGATCTTCGAGGTTGGCGAGCTGATGAAACTGTTGCGCTTTTTCCTGCGCGGCGAGCTCAAGGCGTTGCACCGCAAGGGCGTGCGGATGCGTTTCATCGGGGATCGGACCCGGCTTGCGGCGGATATCGTCGACCTCCTGGTCGAGAGCGAGACGCTGACCGCCGGCAACACGCGGCTCAACCTGACCGTTGCGCTCAGCTATGGCTCCCGGCAGGAGATCACCGAGGCGGCGCGCCGGGTGGCGCGCGAGGTCGCAGCCGGCACCCTGGCGCCCGAGGCGATCGACGAGGAGCTGTTCGCAACGCGCCTATTCACCGCCGACCTGCCCGATCCGGATCTCCTGATCCGCACCAGCGGCGAGCAGCGGATCAGCAACTTCCTGTTGTGGCAGACGGCCTATGCTGAACTGGTCTTCACCGACACGCTGTGGCCGGATTTCGGGCATGCCGAACTCGAAGCGGCCCTGACCGAATTCCGCACGCGGGAACGTCGTTATGGCGCTGTCGGTGGCAAGTAACCCGCCGCGGGGTAAGCCCAGCAACCTGTCGCTGCGAATCGTCTCCAGCCTCATCCTCGGACCGCTGATCCTGGCTGCCGTGTATGTCGGCAACTGGGAATTTGCCGTCATTGTCGCCTTGCTGGCGCTG
>NZ_JBYRFX010001088.1:0-8343 GCF_057815775.1 Inquilinus sp. | reverse complement strand
GCGATGGTGTCGAGGCAGCCGCGCTTGCCGCAGCGGCAGGGCAGCCCGCCCGGCTCGATGGTGCAATGGGCGATCTCGCCGGCGCCGCCGCCATGGCCGCGATACAGCGCGCCGTCGACATAATGGGCGCAGCCGATGCTGTCGCCGAAGGTGACGGTGGTGAAGGTGCGGAAGTCGCGCGCCCGCCCGTACAGCCGCTCGCCGGTGGCGACGGAGTTGGCGTCGTTCTCCAGGGACACCGGCACGCCCGTGGCTCCAGCGATCACCGCCGCGACCGGCAGGTCGAGCCAGCCGAGATTGGCCGAATGCACGCAGCGGTCCTGGTCGTTGTTGACCAGGCCGGACAGGGCGACGCCGATGCCTGCATTCGGCCAATCTCGGCTGGATCGACCTGCCGGTGGCGGCGATGGTGACGGCGGCGACCGGCGTGCCGGCCACCCTGGAGAACGACGCCAATGCCGTCGCCACCGGCGAGCGGCTGTACGGCCTGGCGCGGGATTATCGCAGCTTCACCACCGTCACCTTCGGCGACAGCATCGGCTGCGCCCATTACGTCGACGGCGCGCTGTATCGCGGCCATGGCGGCGGTGCCGGCGAAATCGCCCATTGCACGATCGAGCCGGGCGGGCAGCCCTGCCGCTGCGGCAAGCGCGGCTGCCTCGACACCATCGCGCCGCGCCAGGCGATCCTGGCGCAGGCCCGGCAGCACGGCCTGACGGCGTCGACGACGGCGGAGATCGAGGCGCTGGCCGCCCAGGGCAACACCGACGCGATCCGGATTCTGCACCGCGCCGGCAGCGCGCTGGGCCTGGCCATCGCCCATGTCATCCAGATCAACAACCCGGAATTCGTGCTGGTGGTCGATGTCGACGGGGCGCTGGGGCCGCTGTTCCGCACCGTCACCCAGCAGGCGATCGAGGCCAATGTCCTGCCGCGCCTCGCCGCCTCGACCCAGATCCGCTTCCACCAAGCGACCCGCGACCTGTGGGCCCGCGGCGCCGCCAGCATCGCCGCCCACAAATTCCTGACCCGTGTCGAAGAAGGCTGAACGGACGAATGGGAACCCCTCTGCGCATCGCCGTCGGCGGCATCCACACGGAATGCAGCACCTACAGCCCGGTCCTGGCGACCGAGGCGGATTTCCGGGTGCTGCGTGGCGATGTGCTGACCGCCGACCCGTCCTTCGCCCTGCTGCGCGACTACGACGCGGAATTCCTGCCGACCCTGCACGCCCGCGCCATCCCTGGCGGCCCGGTCGCCCGCGCCACCTATGAGGCGTTCAAGGCCGAATTCCTGGACCGGCTGCAGGCGCTGGGCCCGATCGACGGCCTGTACCTCGCCATGCACGGTGCCATGAGTGTCGAGGGCATGGACGATGCGGAGGGCGACTGGATCACCGCCGCCCGGTCGCTGGTCGGGCCGGACTGCCCGATCGCCGCCAGCTACGACCTGCACGGCAATGTCAGCCAGCGCATCATCGACGCGCTCGACATGTTCTCGACCTACCGCACCGCGCCGCATATCGATGTCGAGGAAACCAAGCGCCGGGCCTGCACGCTGCTGCTGCAGCGCCTGCGAGACGGCGTGACGCCGCTGCTGCTGTGGGTGCCGGTGCCGGTGCTGTGGCCGGGCGAACGCACCAGCACGGTCGACGAGCCGGCGAAGTCGCTTTACGCCCAGCTGCCCTCGGTCGATGCGGTCGACGGCATCCTCGATGCCTCGATGATGGTCGGCTATGTCTGGGCGGATGAGCCGCGATCGACCGCCGCCATCATCCTCACCGGCACCGACCCGGCGGTGATGGAGCGTGAAGCGGTGCGGCTGGCCCAAGCCTATTGGGATGCGCGCGGCGACTTCGTCTTCGGCAGCCGCACCGGCACGGTGGATGAGTGCGTCGACTGGGCCGTCGGTTCGGCGACCCGCCCGGTGATCCTGGCCGATTCCGGCGACAACCCGACCGGCGGCGGCGTCGGCGACCGCGCCGACCTGCTGCGGGCGCTGCTGGCCCGCGACGCCCAGGACGTGCTGATCGCCGGCATCGCCGACCGGCCGGGAACGGACGCCTGCTTCGCCGCCGGTGTCGGGGCCAGTCTGCGCCTGAGCATCGGTGCGACGCTCGACACACAAGGCAGCGCACCGGTGGAGGCGGAGGCCGAGGTGCTGGTCCTGGACCCCGGCGTCGATGCGGCCGACCGGCAGGCGCTGGTCCGCATCGGCGGTATCCGGGTGGTGCTGACCGCCCGTCGCCGCCCCTTCCACAACATCTCGGATTTCACCCGGCTGGGCGTGCACCCGGCCGAGGTCGCGATCCTGGTGGTCAAGTCCGGCTACCTGTCGCCGGAGCTGGCGCCGCTGGCCAACCCGAACCTGATGGCGCTGTCTTCAGGCGTGGTCGACCAGGATGTCGAACACCTGGCCCGGCACCGCACGACCCGCCCGACCTTCCCCTTCGACCGCGGCTTCGACTGGCGGCCTCAGCCCGTCTGGTCGGCGCGGTCCCGCGCGGCTATCGGCCGATGACCTCCACCGTTGCGAAAGACCCGTCCATGACCGAAACACCCGTGATCGAGATCTGCGTCGAAGGCCTGGACGGGTTCCTGGCGGCCCAGCAGGGCGGCGCTGACCGGGTCGAACTCTGCGCCAGCCTGATCGAAGGTGGGCTGACCCCCAGCATCGGCACGATCCTGGAGGTGAAGGCCCGGGCGCGCATCCCGTTCCACGTCATCATCCGGCCGCGCGGCGGCGACTTCCTGTACAGCGAGACCGAATTCGCCAGCATGCTGGCGGATGTGAAGGCGCTGCGGGACCTCGGCGTGCCCGGCATCGTCATCGGCTGCCTGACCCCGGATGGCCGCATCGACGAGGCGCGGACGGCGCAGCTGGTGCGCGAGGCCCGGCCGATGAAGGTCACCTGCCACCGCGCCTTCGACATGACCCGCGACGCCGACGAGGCGCTGGAGGCGCTGATCCGCTGCGGCGTCGACCGGGTGCTGACCAGCGGCCAGCGGCCGACTGCGACCGCCGGGGTGGAGATTCTGAAGCGGGTGGTGGAACAGGCCGGCGACCGCATCGTCATCATGGGCTGCGGCGACCTGGATGAGGCGACGATCGCCGACGTCAAGCGCGCCACGGGGTTGAAGGAGCTGCACTTCGCCGCCCTGCGGCAGGAGCCGAGCGGCATGGTCTACCGCAACCCCGACATCGGCATGGGCGGGACGGAGCTGGAGCGCGAATACACCAACACCGTGACCGATCCCGACCGGGTGCAGGCCACCATCCGCGCGGCGCGCGGCGCCTGATGACGGAGGCCGGTACAGCACCGGGCCGGCGATCCTTCACCGACACGCTGCTGTCGGTGAAGGATCTGAAGACCATCTTCGACACCGAGGATGGCCCGATCCGTTCGGTGGACGGCGTCACCTTCCACATCGGGCGGGGCGAGACCCTGGCGCTGGTCGGCGAATCCGGATCGGGCAAGAGCGTCACCAGCCTGTCGCTGATGCGGCTGATCGCCAGCCCGGGCCGCATCGCCGGCGGCGAGATGCTGTTCACCGGCCCTGACGGCCGGCAGCGCGACCTGGCCCGCCTGTCGGAGGCCGAGATGCGCGGCATCCGCGGCAACGACATCGCCATGGTGTTCCAGGAGCCGATGACGTCGCTGAACCCGGTCTATCCCGTCGGCGACCAGATCGCCGAGGCGGTGCGGCTGCACCAGGGGCTGGGTCGGCGCGCCTCGCTGGACGCGGCGGCACAGATGCTGGAGCTGGTGGGCATCCCGGCGGCGCGGCGGCGGCTGAACGACTATTCGCACCAGATGTCGGGCGGCATGCGCCAGCGGGTGATGATCGCCATGGCGCTGTGCTGCCGGCCGACGCTGCTGATCGCGGATGAGCCGACCACGGCGCTGGACGTCACCATCCAGGCCCAGATCCTGGACCTGATGCGCCGGCTGCAGGCCGAAATCGGCATGTCGATCCTGTTCATCACCCACAATCTCGGCGTGGTGGCCGAGATGGCCGACCGCGTCGCCGTGATGTATGGCGGCCGGGTGGTGGAGGAGGGCGATGTGGTCGAGATCTTCAAATCGCCGCGCCACCCCTACACCATCGGCCTCTTGAACAGCGTGCCGCGCACCGATTATGCCGCGCTGGACCGCGGCGAGGCCCGGCGGCTGGAGGCGATTCCCGGCAACGTGCCCAACCCGCGGCGGCTGCCGCCCGGCTGTGCCTTCGCGCCCCGTTGCCGCCACGCCATCGACGCCTGCACCGTCGCCGTGCCCGCTCTGGCCGACACCGGCGGCGGGCACATGTCGCGCTGCATCCGCTGGGGTGATCTCGCATGAATGCCGATGTGGCCGATCGCCGGAGCACCATCGCCCTGCCGGCGCCGGGCCAGACGCTGCTCGAGGTCGAAGGGCTGCGCACCTGGTTCCCGGTCGGCGGCGGGTTCTTCGGCAAGAAGGGCCAGCATGTCCGGGCGGTGGAGGATGTGTCCTTCAGCCTGAAGCGGGGCGAGGTGGTCGGGCTGGTCGGCGAATCCGGCTCGGGCAAGACCACGGTCGGCCGGTCGATCCTGCGCCTGACCGAACCGACGGCGGGGGCGGTGCGCTTCGCCGGGACCGACATTCGCGGCCTGTCGAAGCCGGCCTTCCAGGCCTATCGGCGCGAGATGCAGATCGTCTTCCAGGACCCCTATGCCAGCCTGAATCCGCGCATGACCGTGGGCGAGATCGTCGGCGAGGCGCTGACCATCCATGGCCTGTCGCGCGGCCGGCAGCGGCAGGACCGGATCGCCGCGCTGCTGCGCCGGGTGGGCCTGCGGCCCGATGCGATGACCCGCTACCCCCATGAATTCTCGGGCGGCCAGCGCCAGCGCATCGGCATCGCCCGGGCCCTGGCGGTGGAGCCCAGCTTCATCGTGGCGGACGAGCCGGTCTCGGCGCTCGACGTGTCGATCCAGGCCCAGGTGGTGAACCTGATCCAGGACCTGCAGCGCGACCTTGGCCTGACCGTGCTGTTCATCGCCCATGACCTGTCGGTGGTCGAATATCTCTGCGACCGGGTCATCGTCATGTATCTCGGCCGGATCATGGAGACGGCGCCGGCGCGCAGCCTCTACACCGCGCCGCGCCACCCCTACACCCGCGCGCTGCTGTCGGCCGCGCCGGTGCCGGACCCGACGATCCGGCGCGAGCGGATCCTGCTGCAGGGCGACATCCCCAGCCCGATCAACCCGCCCTCCGGCTGCGTCTTCCGCACCCGCTGCCCGCACGCGCTGGCGGAGTGCGCAACCTCGGTGCCGGCGCTGCGCGAGGTTGCCCCGGGCCACGCTAAAGCGTGCATCCGCGACGACCTCTGACCGCTGCGACCCTTTGGGCCGGGACATCGCGGGCAGGCCGGGGCAGGCTTGCCATCCGAGCCCGACACAGACGAGACCCGCGATGCGACGCCTGTTCCTGGCCGCCCTGGCCCTGGCCGTGCTGCCGGCCCTGTCACCCGCCCGGGCCGACCCGATGCTGGCCGATTTCGACTATCCCTACCCGGTCCAACACTTCGACTTCGACTCCCAGGCGCAAGCCCTGTCGATGGCCTATCTGGACATCCGGCCGGACCATGCGAACGGCCGCACGGTGGTGCTGCTGCACGGCAAGAACTTCTGCGCCGCGACCTGGGAACAGGCGATCGGGCCGCTGGTCCAGGCCGGCTATCGCGTGGTGGCGCCGGACCAGATCGGCTTCTGCAAATCCAGCAAGCCCCAGGCCTATCAGTTCGGACTGCACCAGCTGGCGGCGAACACAAAGGCGCTGCTCGACCATATCGGCGTGACCAGGCCGATCGTCGTCGGCCATTCCATGGGCGGCATGCTGGCAATGCGCTATGCCCTGATGTATCCGGACGCCATGGCCGGGCTGGTGCTGGTCAATCCGCTCGGGCTCGAGGACTGGCGGGCGCTGGGCGTGCCGGAGCAGACGGTCGACCAGTGGTACCAGTCGGAACTCAAGGTCACCGCCGCCAGCATCAAGGCCTACCAGCAATCGACCTACTACGCCGGCACCTGGGCGCCGGCCTATGACCGCTGGGTGGCGATGTCGGCCGGCATGTACACCGGGCCGGGGCGGGAGCCCTTCGTGTGGGACCAGGCCCTGGTCTACGACATGATCCTGAACCAGCCGGTGGTGCATGAGCTGGAGCACATACGCGTGCCCACGGCGCTGATCATCGGCCAGCGCGACACCACCGCGATCGGCAAGGCCTGGGCGCCGCCGGAGGCCGCGGCCAGGCTGGGGAATTACCCGGAGCTCGGCCGTCGCGCCGCCGAACAGATTCCGGGTGCGGTGCTGATCCCGTTCCCGGAGGACGGCCACGCGCCGCAGATCCAGTCGCCCGACGCCTTCAACCGGGCGCTGCTGGACGTCCTGCCGAAGCTGGCTGGTAACTAGGTCGGCCGGGCGCTCATGGTCAGCAGGTCGTAGCGGGCGACGGTCTCGTCGTCCTGGTTGAACACCTCGACGTCCCAGCGCACCTCGCCGTATTCCGGCTTGCGGGCGGCGGTCTTGCGTTTGACCGTCAGACGGACGCGGATCGATTCCCCGGGCGATACCGGCTTCAGGAAGCGCAGATCGTCCAGCCCGTAATTGGCCAGCAGCGGCCCCGGCGCGGGGTCGACGAACAGGCCGGCGGCGAACGACAGGATCAGGTAGCCATGGGCCACCCGGCCGGGGAAGAATGGGTTCGCCCTGGCCGCCTCCTCGTCCATATGGGCGTAGAAGGCGTCGCCGGTGAAGGCGGCGAAATGCTCGATATCCTCGACCGTGATGGTGCGGGACGGGGTCTCCACCGTCTCGCCGACCGCGATCTCGTCGAAGTTGCGCCGGAACGGGTGGGTGGCGGGCATCGGCGCCGGCGCGCCCTTGATCCAGCTGCGGGTCAGGGCGGCCAGCCGGGCCGGCGACCCCTGCAGCGCCGTGCGCTGCAGGTAGTGGTGGACGCCGCGGATGCCGCCCAGTTCCTCACCGCCGCCGGCGCGGCCGGGGCCGCCATGCACCAGCCCGGGCAGCGGCGAGCCGTGGCCGGTCGATTCCTTGGCACAGTCGCGGTCCAGGATCAGCAGCCGGCCGTGGAACGGCGCCAGGCCGAAGGTCAGGGCGGCGGCGACGTCGTCGTCATGGGTGAAGATCGAGGCGACCAGGCTGCCCTCGCCGCGGCGCGCCAGTTCGACCGCCTGGTCGAGATCGTCATAGGCGATCACGGTCGCGACCGGGCCGAATGCCTCGACCACATGCACCTTGCGCGCCGTCGCCGGGGCGGTGCAGCGCAGCAGCACCGGGGCCATGAAGGCACCGTCGGCGGCGCCGTCATTGGCGGGGTCGCCCACCACGATCTCGGTCTCGCCGGCCAGTTCGGCGATGCGGCCCCGGACGTCGTCGCGCTGGGCGGTGCTGACCAGCGGGCCCATCCGCGTCGCCTCCTCCCGGGGGTCGCCGATCTCGATGCCGGTCAGCTTCGCCCGCAGCGCGGCGATCACCGCGCTCTCCTGCGCCCGCGGCACCAGGATGCGGCGGATGGCGGTGCATTTCTGCCCGGCCTTGGCCGTCATCTCGCGCACCACCTCGCGAATGAACAGGTCGAATTCCGGCGTCTCCGGCGTTGCGTCGGGGCCGAGCACCGCGGCGTTCAGCGAATCGCGCTCGGCGACGAAGCGCACGGCGTTGCGCGAGATCGCCGGGTGGTTGCGCAGCTTTTCCGAGGTCTCGATCGACCCGGTGAAGGCGACCAGATCCTGCCCGGTCAGATGGTCCAGCAGGTCGCCGGTGCTGCCGGCGATCAGCTGCAGGCCGCCCGGCGGCAGGATGCCGGATTCGACGATCAGCTTCACCACCGCCTCGGCGACATAGGCGGTGGCCGAGGCCGGCTTGGTGATGACCGGCACCCCGGCCAGGATCGCCGGGGCCAGCTTCTCCAGCATGCCCCAGCACGGGAAGTTGAAGGCGTTGATGTGGACCGCGACGCCGGTCAGCGGCGTCAGCACATGCACCCCGACGAAGCTGCCGCCCTTGGACAGCGGCTCGACCCCGCCTTCGACCAGGAAGCGCTCGCTCGGCAGCTCGCGCCGCCCGCGCGAGGCATAGGCGAACAGCGTGCCCAGCCCGCCGTCGATGTCGATCAGGTTGTCGCGGCGGGTGGCGCCGGTGTCGGCGGCCAGGGCGTAGAGCGGCTCCTTCCGCTCGGACAGGTACAGCGCCAGCGCCTTCAGCAGGTCGGCGCGCTGGTGGAAGGTCAGCCGGCGCAGCGCCGGGCCACCGACCTCGCGGGCGTGGCGCACCATGCCGGCGAAATCCAGGCC
>NZ_JBYRFX010001087.1:0-6481 GCF_057815775.1 Inquilinus sp. | reverse complement strand
GTGACGCCGAGCGACATCCTGTCGGCGATCGAGGGCGAGGTCGGCGACCTCAGCATCGACGCGGCCGGCTATTCGATCGTGCGGCGCGAGGATGGCAGCTGGCTGGTCGACGCCATGACGCCGATCGACGAGGTCGAACGGCTGCTGCGCCTGCGCGGCCTGCGCTCGCCGGACGACGACTACCATACCCTGGCGGGCTTCGTGCTCTGGCACCTCGGCCACATGCCGAAGGTGGCCGAAAGCTTCGTCGAGAACGGCATGCGCTACGAGGTCATGGACATGGACGGCAACCGCATCGACAAGGTGCTGGTGCGGATCGAGATGACCGAGCCTTAAAGACCGTTTGGAAACGCGCCGGCGCGGCCGCCTGATGGCGATTCCTGCGCTTCCGGTGCTCACGGACCAACGTCCGCTGCGCGCCGGTTCTCGCGACCACCACCAGCCGACTCACGCCAACCCGTTTCCAAACGGTCTCTGCCGGAGCCAAGCGGAAGATCCTTCGGAGACGAATCCTCAGTCGTGATAAACGACCGACCGGCCGCCATCCATGGTCAGGATCGAGGCGGTGGTGAAGCCGGCCTCGTCGGAGGCGAGGTAGACCGTGGCCCAGGCCACCTGCTCCGGCGTGCCGATGCGGCGCAGCGGGATCAGGTCTTCCACCGTCTTGCGCGCCGCCGCCGGATCAGCCGCTTCCTCCCACTGCTCCAGGTTCAGCCGGGTGGCGATATAGCCCGGCGCCACCGCGTTCACCCGGATTTTCTTCGGCCCGTATTCGATGGCCAGCGCCCGGGTCAGCCCGATCAGCCCGTGCTTGGCCACGGGATAGGGAAAGCAGCCGGGGATGATCGAGAAGCTGTGGGTCGAGGCGATGTTGACGATCGACCCGCCGCCCCGCTCCAGCATCGACGGCAGCACGGCGCGGATGCAGTGCCACGCGCCCTCCAGGTCGACGGCCAGGCAGCGCGTCCAATCGGCCGCGGTCAGTTCGATCGGGTCGCGGAAGACGTTGATGCCGGCGTTGTTGACCAGGATGTCCGGCGGCCCCAGCCGCGCCGCCACCTGCGCCATCACAGCCGTGATCCCGCCCTGGTCGGTGATGTCGGCGTGGAACGCCTCGGCCGTGCCGCCGGCCGCGCGAATGTCGCCGGTCACCGCGATCGCGGCCGGGTCGTCGATGTCGAGGACGGCGATCCGCGCCCCCTCCTGCGCCATGATCCGGGCGATGGCGGCGCCGATGCCGCGGCCGGCACCGGTGATGATCGCGACCTTGTCCTGCAGCCGTCCGGCCATCTCGATATCCTCGTCTTACCAGTCGACCACGGTGCCGTCGGGCATGACGGCGTCGCGGGTCGGGAAGGGTTCCTGTTCGAACGGGTGCTTCGCGGCAACCTTCAGGTCGACCTCGACGCCCAGCCCCGGTGCCTCCGGCACCGCCCAGGCGCTGCCCTCGCGCCGGATCGGGCCCTGCACCACCTCGAAATACCAGGGCACGGCGCCGGTCATCTCTTCCTGGATCACGAAGTTCGGCGTCGCCACGTCGTAATGCAGCGCCGCCACCCCGGCGATCGGCCCCAGCGGGTTGTGTGGGGCGATGCCGCAGCCGGCGATTTCGGCCAGCGCCGCGATCCGCCGCGCCTCGGTCAGCCCGCCGCAGTGGCACAGATCCGGCTGGGCGATGGCGATGGCGCGCGCCTCCAGCAGCGGTGCGAATTCCAGGGCGCTGGTCAGCCGCTCGCCGGCTGCCACCGGCACCGGCGACCGCGCCGCGATCTGCTTCATCGAGGCGACGTCGCCCGGCGGGATCGGCTCCTCCACGAACAGCGGCCGGGCCGGGGCCAGCGCCTCGATATAGGCCAGGGCGGCGGTGGGCGAGGCGGGGCGGCCGTGGAAATCGACCATGATCTCGATAGTCGGCCCGACCGCGGCGCGCAGATCGGCCATGGCCCGGCCCAGGCTGTCGATCTGGGCAACGCCGGCGGTGTAGTGGGTGTAGGGCACGTTGACGATCTTGAAGGCGTCGTAGCCGGCCTCGACCACGGCCAGGCCGCGCTCGACCAGGGGGCCGGCCTCCATGGTGCCGTAGACCGCGTTCATCTCGCCCATGCCGAGATGGGTGTAGACCGGCACCCGGTCGCGCAGCTTGCCACCCAGCAGGCGCCACACCGGCACGCCGAGCGCCTTGCCCAGGATGTCCCACAGCGCGATCTCGACGCCCGACAGCGCGGTCATGCCGATGACGCCGAGCATCCAGAAACCCTGCTTCTTCACCGCCCGCACCGCGGCTTCGATGTCGCGCGGGTCACGGCCGATCAAGAGCGGCGCGATGTCCTCGACCGCGCCGGTGACGGCACGGGTCTTCCACTCCAGCGTCGCCTCGCCCCAGCCATACAGGCCGGGCTGGTCGGTCAGCACCCGGACGAACACCCAGTTGCGCAGTCCGGCATTGACGACATGCGTCTCGATCGCGGTGATCTTCACGCCGGGTTCCTCAGTTCGGGCGCAGCGCGCGGCTGCGCAGGTTGTCGAGCAGCACGGCGAGCAGCAGGATCACGCCGCGGATCGGGTACTGGTAGAAGGCGGGGATATTCAGCAGCCCCATCGCGTTCTCGGCAATGCCGGCGATCAGCACGCCGACGATGACGCCGGAGATGGTGGCCCGGCCGCCGGCCAGCGACACGCCACCCAGCACGCAGGCGGAGATCACCGACAGCTCCAGCCCCTGGGCCGAATTGGGCTGGCCCGAGGTGATCTTCGAGGCCAGCAGCACCCCGGCGATGGCGCACATCAGGCCCTGGATGGCGAAGATCATGATCCGGGTCTTCGACACGTCGACCCCGGCCAGGCGCGACGCATCCGGGTTGCCGCCGACCGCCAGGGTGTTGCGGCCGAACACGGTGCGGTTCAGCACGAAGCCGAACACGGCGAAGGAGATCAGCAGCACCCAGATCGGTATCGGCACGCCGAACACCTTGGTCAGGGCGATGTTGTAGAAGGCCGGGTCGTCGATGCCGACCGCCTGCCCGCCGGAGGTGATCAGCGCCAGGCCGCGCACGATCTGCATCGTCGCCAGGGTGGTGATCAGCGCGTTGATCTTCAGCTTGGCGATGACGAGGCCGTTGGCCAGGCCGACGACGAGGCCACAGGCCAGGGCGATCAGCACGCCCAGCACCACGCTGCCGGTCCAGTTCGACGCCATCACCGACACCATGCCGGCGAAGGCGACGGTGGACCCGACCGACAGGTCGAAATCGCGCGACGCCAGGCACAGCATCATGCTGCCGGCAACGATGCCGATCGTCACCACCGACTGCAACAGGCCGAACATGTTCCGTTCGGTCAGGAAATACGGGACCGTGGCCGAGACCAGCACGAAGGCCACGGCGAAGATCACGACCAGCCCCTGGTCGCCGAGGATCAGTTTTTTCAGCCGGTCCACTATGCCGCCCCGTTCTGTCGGTTCGTGTCGTTGGTCTCGCCGGGCGCGCGCACCGGCAGCGCCGCGGCCAGGATCGCCCGCTCGTCGAAATCCTCACGCCGGAACTCCGCCGCGATCCGGCCGGTGCGCATCACCAGGATGCGGTCGGCGATGCCCATCACCTCGGGCAGCTCGCTCGACACCACGCCGATGGCCAGGCCTTTCTCGGCCAGGTCGTACAGGATCGAATAGATCTCGCTCTTGGCGCCGACATCGATGCCGCGGGTCGGCTCGTCGACCAGCAGCACCTTCAGCGTAGGCTCCGACAGCCAGCGCGACAGGATCACCTTCTGCTGGTTGCCGCCGGACAGCTTGACGATGTCCTGCTGCCGCGACGGGGTGCGGATCCGCATCTTCCTGATGAAATCCTCCGCCACCCCGGCCTCGCGCTTCGGCTTGATGAGGCCGAAGGGCGAGAAGTGCCGGCGCGAGGAGATGACGATGTTCTCGGCCACCGACCGGCCCTGGACGATGCCGTCGGCCTTGCGGTCCTCCGGGCACAGCACCAGCCCGGCGGCCACCGAATCCTTGGGGTGGCGGATCGCTACCGGCGCGCCGTCGACCCGGATCTCGCCCCGGCGCGGCGCATCGGCGCCATAGACGAAGCGGAACAGCTCGCTGCGCCCGGCACCGACCAGGCCGAAGAAGCCGACGATCTCGCCGGCGCGGATCTCGAAGCCGGCGGGGGCGGACAGGCGCGGCCCTTCCAGCCCCGTGACCTGCAGCCGGGGTGCCCCGACCGGGCGCGGCCGCCAGTTCCAGATGTCGGCGATCTCGCGCCCGACCATGCGGTGCACGATCTCGTCGCGGGTCAGGCCATCCATCGTGCCGTAATGCGCGGCCAGCCTGCCGTCGCGCAGGATGGTGCAGCCGTCGCACAGCCGGAAGATCTCATCCAGCCGGTGCGAGACGTAGAGGATGACCTTGCCGGCGGCGCGCAACTGGTCGACCAGCCGGAACAGCACCTCGCTTTCGGAGGATGAGAGGGAGGATGTCGGCTCGTCCAGCGCGATCACCTTGGCGTCGAACACCACGGCCTTGACGATCTCGACCATCTGGCGCTGGCCCAGCGACAGCGACGACACCTTGGCGCGGGTGTCGATGGCGATGCCGGCGGCAGCCAGGGTCTCGCGCACCCGGCGGTGCAGGGCGCGGAAATCGATCACCCCGGCGCGGGCCGGGAAGCGGCCCAAGGTCAGGTTCTCGCCCACCGTCAGGTCGGGCACCAGCTGCAGCTCCTGATGCACCACCGACACGCCGGCCGCGATGGCGTCTCGGGCGGAGCCGAAGCGGCACACCTGGCCGTCGATGACGATCTCGCCGGCATCGGGCCGGTAATCGCCGCCGAGGATCTTGATCAGGGTGGATTTGCCGGCGCCGTTCTCACCCAGCAGGCCATGGACGCTGCCGCGCGGCACGGCGAAGCCGACCCTGTCCAGCGCCCGCACGCCGGGGAAGGATTTGGCGACGCCCTGGAAGGTGAGGAATTCGGTCATGGGGCTGTCTGCGCTAGGGGGACGGCGGAAGTGCTGGATCTGTCCGTTGGTTTGAAACCGTCATCGCGAGGAGCGAAGCGACGCGGCGATCCAGAGATCGAGCCGCTGGATCGCCACGCCCCTGCGGGGCTCGCGATGACGGGTCCATATTCCGTGCCGCCGGTGTGGGGCGGCTACTCCAGCCCCAGATCCTTGCGGACGGCGCTGTAATTGTCGCGGGTGGCGAGCGAGCCGGAGGTCAGGGTCAGGGCCTCGGGTGCCTTGTTGTCGGCGATCCAGGCATACATGTTCAGCGACGTCTCGTAGCCGTGACGCTTCGGCGAGATGATCACCGTGCCGAAGAAGCCGGTCGGGGTCGGCTTCTTGAACTCGTTGATCGCCGAATCGGCGCCGCCGATGCCGACCGCGATGACATTGGCCGGGGCGATGCCGGCGGTCTCGGTGGCGCGCACCGCGCCCAGCGCCGCCTCGTCGTTCAGGCCGAAGGCGACCCAGTGCTTGATGTCGCCATGCTGGTTCAGGGTGATGGTCGCGGCATCCAATGCCGCCTCGGTGTCGGTGCGCTTCTGCGGCGCGTCGAAGATCTGCGTCTCGGTGATGCCGTTCTTCAGCAGCACCGCGATGGCGCCGTCGACCCGGTCCTTGGCCGTCGGCAGCTGGTCGTAGGAGATGCGGATGGCGCCGATCGAGGCCAGGTCCCAGCCGCGCTTCTTCGCCTCATCGACGATGGTCTGGCCGACCTGCTCGCCGATCTTGGTGGCCGAGATGCCCATATGCGGCACGTCGGCGATCGGCTGGCCGCTGGCCAGCAGCCGGTCGTCCACGGTCATCAGCTTCAGGTCGTTGGCCTGGGCGCGGGCGACGATCGCCGGCCCCAGCTTCACGTCGGGCACGCAGATGATCACGCCTTGGGCGCCCTGCGCGCCGAGGTTGTCGATCGCGGCCAGCGCCTTCTCGCCATCCTCGGCGCCGATCTTCACCAGGGTGAAGCCTTTCTCGGCGGCCGCCTTGTCGGCGAATTTCCATTCGTCCTGGAACCACGGCTCCTCGGGCTGCTTGACCACGAAGCCGATCTTGACGTCGGCCGCCATGGCCGGCGCGGCGAGCGCCGACAGCATGATCCCGGCGGCGAGCAGGTGCTTGAGCACGCGCATTCTCGGTTTCCTCCCCATCGTTGGACCCCGGGCCGGCCCGGCGCATCGGCCGGGGATCGGCGGGGCGGCGCAGGTCCCGACCCGCGTCTCGGCGGCGACGGTATGGTGATAGATATGATGTTGTCAAACGAATCATATGATCTAATGTCGCCCGACAGAACGCGCCGCTGCGAAGGCGGTTGACACGGGGAGGGTCGGCGGGTGGCGATGGCGCTGCGACGGAAGGCGAGGATTTCCCCAGAGACGACCACCCCCTCCACCACGCGCCCCCGGATCGGCAAGGAGGTCGTGGCCGCGCTGGCCCGCCGCATCCTGTCCGGCGATTGGCCCCCGGGCACGGTGCTGCCGGTGGAGGC
>NZ_JBYRFX010001086.1:0-2476 GCF_057815775.1 Inquilinus sp. | reverse complement strand
CTATCCCCTGGTGTTCAAGCTGAAGGGCCGGCTCGCGGGGCTCGATCCCGACCTGGATCCGGATTTCCAGGACCGCCCGCTGGGCGCGACCGTCGCCCTGATCTGCCGGGGCCTGAGCCTCAAGCCCGACTGGTCGCAATGGGCCCAGGAGGATTGGGCCCTGGCCGAAGCCCGCGACCGGGCGCCGGGCTCGCCTTACGCCGGGCCGACTGCCGCCAAGCCCGACACAAGCTGACGTAGGTTGGGTTCGCCTGGCAAACCCAACATCGCGCCGCCCGGGCCATTGTTGGGTTCGCGACGCGTACCCAACCTCCCCAAGCCGTCCATCCCTCGCCGTCATTGCGAGGAGGCGAAGCCGACGAAGCAATCCATGGCGCCGGTATGGGCTGCCGCCCGATGGATTGCTTCGCTGCGCTCGCAATGACGGTGTGGGAGGACTGAAACACCTCTCACCTTGCCGTGCAGGCGAGCATCACCCCAGGTGGAAATTGGCGATGGCGCCCATGCGGCTGCGGTCGCCGGGATGGCGGTCGCCGCCGCGGCGCATGTGGCGCAGACGGCGCAGTTCCGGCACGCCGCAGCCGGCGAGATGGGCCAGCATCGCCGTGTTGATCGAGGGCAAGGTGATGACCGCCGGATTGTCCGGGCCTGCCGCCGGCAGCGCGGCCATCAGCGCCGCCGCGACCTCCTGCGTCTCGGCCAGGACCGGGCCGATCCGGTCCGCCTGGCGCATGCCATAGCCGAGGACGCGCCCGTCCCGGCGGCACACGACGCCCTCCGGCTGTTCCCGGAACAGCGCGGCCAGCGCCATCGACCGGTCGGCGCCGAACACGGTGGCGTCATAGGCGGCGACCTCGGCCAGATCCGCCGCCGTCAGTGCGGTGATGCCGGGCACCGGTGGGGCTGGAATCGGTCCCCGTGCCTCCAGCACCACGGCCTGGTCGTCGTCGCCAAAGCCGAGCTTCTCGTACATCGGCGCGCCGGCGACCGTGGCATCCAGCAGGGTCGGGAGATGATCGGGCACCGGGGCCAGCGCCGCATCGACGACGCGGCGGCCGAAGCCCCGCCCCTGCATCGCCGGGTCGGTGGCGACGATGCCGAGATAAGCCACCGTGCCGTAATCGACGATCGCCGCCGCGGCGCGCAGCGCGCCCTCCGCCACCAGCACATGGATCGTCGCATTGGCCATGCCGGCCAGCCGGGCCACGGCGGGGCTGAAGCGCGGATGGCCGAAGGCGGCGGCCAGCAGCGCGCCCAGTTCATCTTCCTCGCCCGGCCGCAACAGCCGGCAGACGGGCTGGTCGAGCACGGCGGTCATCGGACGGCACCGGCGGCATTCAGGGCCCGGAACGGGAAGGACATGGGGTCGCCTCGACAAGTACGCTGCCGCCAACTTCGCCCGACGGTGCGGCGGTTGGAAGACCCCCGGGGCGACGGACAGCCATGACATTGTCGCACCACGGCCGAACCGAGGCTTGCAGAGGCCGGCCGGCCGGTCTATTTTCAAAGCATGGGCTTTGACAATGAGCACATCGACCCCCCGGTGTCGACGGCGGAGCGGCTGCTGCTGCTGCTGAAGACGCGCGGCAGCCAGAGCGCCTCGGCGCTGGGCAGCGCGCTGGGCACAACCGGCGAGGCGGCGCGGCAGCAGCTGGTGAAGCTGGCCGAGGCCGGGCTGGTGGAGTCGGCACCGCAGCGTGCCGGCGTCGGCCGGCCGCTGCAGCTCTGGTCCCTCACCACGCTCGGCCATGCCCGCTTCCCCGATGGCCATGCCGACATGGTCACCGGGCTGATCGCCGGCATCCGGCGGGAATTCGGCGACGACGCGCTCGACCGGCTGATCAGCGCACGCGAGGCCGAGACCTTCACCCGGTACCAGGGCGCGCTGGCCGGAGCCACCACCCTGCGCGACCGCATCGCGGCCCTGACTGGCCTTCGCTCGAGCGAGGGCTACATGGCTGGGTGGGAGGAAGACGAAAACGGCTTCCTTCTCGTCGAGAATCATTGTCCGATCTGCGCCGCGGCGGCGGCCTGCCAGGGCTTCTGCCGCAGCGAACTCGATCTGTTCCGCCGCGTGCTCGGGCCACAGGCCCGGGTCGAGCGCACGGAGCATATTCAGGCGGGGGCGCGCCGTTGCGCCTACCGCATCCTTCCACAACCAAGCCGACCAGAAAGAGAGCACAACCATGGCGTTTGAACTCCCCCAGCTGCCGTTCTCGCAGAACGCCCTCGCCGAGCGCGGCATGTGCCAGGAGACGCTTGAGCTCCACCACGGCAAGCATCATCAGGCCTATGTCACGGCCCTGAACGGCTTCGTGGAGAAGAACCCGGCGCTGCAGGGCAAGTCGCTGGAGGAGATCATAAAGCTCTCCCACGGCCAGAACGACCTTGCCCCGGTCTTCAACAATGCCGGCCAGCATTGGAACCATATGCTGTTCTGGAAGAACATGTCGCCCACGGGCGGCAAGCTTCCCGG
>NZ_JBYRFX010001085.1:0-5219 GCF_057815775.1 Inquilinus sp. | reverse complement strand
GACCAGACGCCGGTCTCGATGACCATCGCCTTCCGCGACAAGGGCAAGGACGATTTCAAGAACACCGTGCTGATGGTCAACAAGGCCAAGGACAGCATCAATATCGACCGCGACCCCAATTTCGACGACATGAAGCTGATCTTCAACGGCAACACGACGACGGATTCCTACACTTTGGAACCGGGGCAGCAGGTCCATGTCGGCTCGACCTATGGCAACGACATGGGCGTGTGCCTGACCTATCGCGGTGACGAACGCTACATGGAGCTCGGCATCAACCCGGATCCCGACACCAAGCCGACCGTCTTCGCCGTCATCACGGACAGCGAGGACGATGGCGGCGGCCCGCTCGCCTATACGGTCGAGGACCAGACGCCCGCCGCGATGACCATGACCCTGCGCGACAAGGCCTGACGGCGTTGCGGTGACAGTGCAGGCTTGGTCCCCTGCACTGTCACCGCGATCGTTTGCGGCACCGCGATCGCTTGTGGCGCCGCGATTTCCCGTATCCGGCGTTACCGCAGTGTCGCGATCACACCGGTCCGGCGATCCGATGGATCACTTGGCGGCACATTTGTAGGCGCTGGGCGCCCGCGCGGCGATGGAGTTGGTCAGCCCGTAGGAAATCTGCTGCCCCAGGACGACGCAGACATCGTACTCGATCAGCTTGCTCGCCGGAAATCCGACGAACGGGACGGACGCGACACCGTCATACACCGCCGGCAGGCTGGTGCCGTAATAGGGCGTCGAGCCCCAGGCCATCTTCTCCGACGTGGTGTTGGCGTTGGCGTTGTCATATGGCAGTTCGTATTGCACCGACTGGTACGGCCATTCGTAATCGCACGGAATCTTCTGGGCCTGGAACGAACACTCCCGGCCGCCCGGCCATGCGTTGCCGTCCCTGTCCTTCGTCGAGGTCGCGCCGCGACCGTCCGAATAGCCGTCGCGGATGGCGGACGAGGCATAGGGCGTCGGCTCGAACAGCCCCATCTCGAAGCCGTTGGCCAGCAGGGAGCTGTAGCGCGCGCCGATGTTCGGCGTGTTCCAGCTCCACGGCGCGTTGCGGGTCACGGGGGCCGCGTTCGTCGTGAACTTGTAGCGATCGGCCCAGAACACCCAGTTGATCGGCCCGCTGCCGCCGTTGAAGTCCATCTTGCCGTAGGGACCGCGCAGGTCGAAGCTCACCCGGTCCGGGCCGGGAACCGGCGCCAGGCTGACCTGGGTCACGATCCGCGGCCAGCTGGTGCCGTCCTGGAAATACCAGGTGATGGTCACCGGCAGGTCATAGCGCTTGAACAGCGCGCTGCTTGTGCCGAGCGGCGGGCTGTCCTCGCCGGTGTTCTGGTTGATGCCATTCGGCGCGATCGTGCCGTATTTCGGGTAGGTCGTCTTGAATTCGACGATGATGCGGCCGGCCGTGGTCGGCACGATCCGGCCGGCGACCGCGAAGCTGCGCCCGAGGGGCGAATCGTCGGCCCCGAAGATCTTGCCCGCGATGGTGGCGGAGGCCCCGTCGGAGAACAGCCGCTCGCGCTCATGCGCGACGAAATAGCCGAAGCCATCGCCCGCATCGCTCGGGTTGACCGTCATCGTCGTCAGGACGCCGTTCTTCGGGTAGACATAGGTCATCTGCACGGCATAGCCGCCATGGCCGGCATTCCCGTTGCCCTCGCGTTTGAGCGAGACGGAGCGGAACCTGCCATCGGCGTCCCACCACGTGACCCGGTCGACGACCGACCCGTTGATCGTCGCGGTGGCGACCGAGGCGGCTTCCGCTGCCGGCACGGTGTAGAGGAACAGACAGGCTGCGGCAGCCGATAATCGCGCCAAAATCCTGTGCATCTTTAAATACCCCCATGTTTGATTCGTGGAAGCGTCACGTGGCATGACGCTCCGGTGGCCGAAAAACTGTGGTCGATATCCCTGGACGGGGCCTCCCCCATTTGAGGGGGCCCGGGACTTGCGGTGTGGGGAATGACGGTGACGGTCGCGCCATGGCACACTCCTTGACTGGAGAAGGCGGCGGCGAATTCACGACGCCCACCCTCCCGAACCAGGAATGATGTTAGCCGGCCCGATACTGCGCGGCGTCAGCCGAACGCATGACGCGCCGCGAGCGGGAACGTGCGATTCTGCAATGTTTTGGCCGCGGTTTCGCCGGCTTTCGTCCCCGCCCGCCCGAAGCTGGGGTGCAGCGGCCCTGGCGTTCGAGCCGACATGCGGCCTCCTCCTTTCGATATGTTCCCTTTTTGTTCTTGACTTGACGCTGCCCTGAAGCCCATCATCCAGGCATCGTCGACTTCCTGCGCCCGCCCGGCTCCCGCCGCGGCGGGCTTTTTCATGCGCGGTCGGAACGGGGGCGGATGCGATGGGGTTGTGGCCGAACTGGGACAACTACACCACCTGCTGGATCCGCCACGGCATCGGCGCCGCCGCGGCACGCGAGGCCGGCTATGCCAGGAGCTGCGCCGCGTCGCACGCCCACCTGCTGATGCGCAAGCCGGAGATCGTGGTGTCCTGCATGGCGAAGCTGGCGGCGCAGCGCGCCCTGGGGTGGCCGCCGCCGCCGCCGCGGGTGGTGCACGGCCTGGCCAGGGCGGCGCGGGTCTGCCTTGGCCGCGGCGAGGCCGTGCACACCGTCGACGGCCTGCCGTCCCTGGACCAGGCGTTCCGCGAATTCTGCCGTGACTATGGGCTGGACGAGACCGGCATGGTGCCGGCAACGGCCCCCGCCCCGGCCGAACCCAAGCCGAAGGGCCGGCGGGACCAGGGCCCGTTGCCGATGGAGCTGCGAGCCGGCGCGGACGCGCCGGAGCCGGCCGCCATGCCCGTCCCGCCCCCGCTGGACCTCGCACCTGTCTTCCGCCTGCTGCGGGGCCGGTCGCGCTACAAGGGCGTCTATGGCGGCCGCGGTTCCGGCAAGTCGCATGTCTTCGCCGAGCTGCTGGTGCGGCGGTGCATCGAGGCGCCGCCCGTGCGCGCGGTGTGCATCCGCGAGGTGCAGCGCTCGCTCGACCAGTCGGTCAAGCGGCTGGTGGAGGACAAGATCCAGGCCCTCGGCCTGGGCGCCGCCTTCAAGGTGCAGGCCGACCGCATCCTCGGCCCCGGCGGCGGCCGCATCATCTTCCAGGGCATGCAGAACCACACGGCCGAGAGCATCAAGTCGCTGGAAGGCTATGACATCGCCTGGGTGGAGGAGGCGCAGTCGCTGTCGCTGCGCAGCCTGGACCTGCTGCGCCCGACCATCCGCAAGCCGGGGTCGGAGCTGTGGTTCTCCTGGAACCCGAACCGGGAGGCCGACCCGGTCGACAAGCTGTTCCGCGGCCCGATGTTGCCACCCGGCGCCGTGCTGGTACAGGCCAACTTCACCGAGAACCCGCGCTTCCCCGACGTGCTGCGGGTGGAGATGGAGTGGGACCGGCGGCGCGACCCGGACAAGTACCAGCATGTCTGGCTCGGCGGCTATCTCAGGGCCAGCGAGGCGCGGGTGTTCCGCAACTGGAAGGTCGAGGCGTTCGACACGCCGGCCGATGCCCGTTTCCTGTTCGGCGCCGATTGGGGCTTCGCCAACGACCCGACCGTGCTGGTGCGCTGCTTCACCGTCGGCCGGGCGCTGTATGTCGACCACGAGGCCTGGCAGGTCGGCTGCGAGATCGACCGCACGCCGGCGCTGTTCGACACCATCCCGGGGTCGCGGCACGCAACGATCACCGCCGACAGCGCCCGGCCGGAGACGATCAGCTATCTCGCCCGGTACGGTTTCCCCAGGCTGCGGGCGGCGGTGAAGGGCACCGGCTCGGTCGAGGAGGGCATCGCCTTCCTGAAGAACCACGACATCGTGGTGCATCCGCGCTGCCGGCACCTGGTCGACGAACTGGCGCTGTTCAGCCACCGCACCAACCCGAAGACCGGCGAGATCCTGACCCAGCTGGAGGACCGCGAGAACCACGTCATCTACGCCCTGCGCTACGCCGTCGAAGCCCTGCGCCGCGGCGGCGGCTACGACGACCAGCTGGGCTGGGTGGGCACGGGGCAGCTGCCGGGATGAAACGGCCCCGTGCCGACCTCACGCGTTACGGCACGAGATGCGCGCGCAG
This sequence comes from Inquilinus sp., assembly GCF_057815775.1. Classification (NCBI taxonomy): domain Bacteria; kingdom Pseudomonadati; phylum Pseudomonadota; class Alphaproteobacteria; order Rhodospirillales; family Rhodospirillaceae; genus Inquilinus; species Inquilinus sp. The sequence continues at coordinate 1,122 of NZ_JBYRFX010001085.1, read as the reverse complement.
GCCGTCGGTCGCCTGCGCGATTGCCGCCTCGGTCGACGGCACGTGGCGCAGCGCGTTCAGCAGCACGAAGTCATGGATCGTGCCGTTGTATCGCACCGCCGCGACCTCGACCCCCGCCGCCTTCAGCTTGCGGGCATAGGCCTCGCCCTCGTCGCGCAGCGGGTCGTTCTCCGCCGTGATCACCAGCGCCGGCGGCAGGCCCTTGAGCTGTTCCGTGGTCGCCCGAAGCGGCGAGACATAGGGGTTGTCGCGCGTCTTGGCATCGGGCGCATAGAGATCCCAGCCGTACTTCATGAAGGCGCGGGCCAGGAACCGACCGGTGCCGTACTCATGATAGGAGTCGGTGTCGACGCTGGCATCGGTCGCCGGGATGAACAGCACCTGGTAGCGGATCTTCGGGCCGTTGCGGTCGCGCGTCATCAGCGTCAGCGCCGCGGCCATGTTGCCGCCGACGGAATTGCCGGCCACGGCGATGCGGCTGCCATCCGCGCCGAATTCGCCGGCATGCGCCGCCGCCCAGGTCAGCGCGGCATAGCTCTCCTCCAGCTGGGTCGGGAACTTCGCGGCCGGCAGCGAGGTGTATTCGACGAACACGCCGACCTGGCCGGAGCCGACGACGAGGTCGCGCAGCAGGCGCTGGTGGTTCTGGAAATTGCCGACGATCCAGACGCCGCCATGGATGAACAGCAGCACGCCCGGCTTCGTGGCCGGGTGGTCGGGCGTCATGACGTACAGCTTCACCGACCGCCCATCCACGGTGACGGTGCGCTCGGTCGTGGTGACGCCGGACATGTCGACCGCGGTCTGCGACTGCAGGCCGGTCAGGATGTCCTGCGGCTTCGGCTGCGGCAGCTCCCAGAACGGGCTGCTGTCCTTGTTGATCTGGGCCAGGAACGACCGCACCTGGGGGTCGAGGCGCGGGTCGGTGGCGGGGTCCGGCGAGGCGGCGGCGGCAAGCTGGGTCATGAGACAGGCTCCGGCGATCAGGGCTGCGAATTTGGGCAAGCGGGTCATGGGGGTGTCCTGCAACGGCTGGGAACGCTCCAGGCTAGGAAGGGCACTACCGCCGCGTCTTTCCCGCGCCTGCTGTGGTCTTGATCCGGCGTGCGATCAGGGCGGCGC
>NZ_JBYRFX010001084.1:0-4361 GCF_057815775.1 Inquilinus sp. | reverse complement strand
GGCGTCTATCTGTTCTTCCACGGCTATGAGGGCTCGGCGGCCGACCAGATGCGGGCGACCGACCTGATCGCGACGGCCCAGGCGCACGGCCTGGCCTTCGCCGCCCCCGATGGCATCGACCACACCTGGTCGTTCGCGGGGTCACCCAGCCAGGACCGCGACGAGACCAAATTCGCCGGGGAGGTGCTGGACGATCTGCAGCGCCGCTTCGGCTTCGGCCCGGACCGGGTGGTGGTCGGCGGCTTCTCGCAGGGGGCGTCGATGGCCTGGTATGTCGCCTGCCATCTCGGCGACCGGGTCGCCGGCGCCGTCACCTTCTCCGGCGTGTTCTGGGACCCGCTGCCGCAGCCGTCGGATTGCGAGGCCACGCCGCCGCCGATCATCCATTTCCACGGCCGCGCCGACCACACCTTCCCGCTGGCCGGCCGCGCGATCGGCACCCACTGGCACCAGGGCGACACCTTCGCCAGCCGTGCGGTGCTGGAAGCGCGCGGGCAGTGCCGGATTGAAGACACCCACCCGGCCGTGATCGCCGGTGTGGCCTGCGAGGTGACGCCCGAATGCCTTCGCGGCAGCATCACCCTGTGCCTGCACGATGGCGGCCACGAGGTCCGCGCCCAATGGCTCGACGGCGGGCTGGACGCCCTGCTCGGCCACGCCGTGAGGGGCTGACGCAGCCGGCCCTTGTCAGCCCCGCTTGACGCCGAAGCTGGCGAGGAAGCCGAGGGTGCTGAGCAGGGCGGCGATGCCGAACACCCAGGACGCGGCATGGACGATGCCGGCGGCATCGACGGCGCCGGCCATGCCGGCCTCGTTGGCGACCAGCCCGGACAGCGCGGCGCCGATGGCGTAGCCGCCGGATTGCAGGGTCGGCAGCAGGCCGGAGGCGGCGTCGCGTTCGCCCGGCCGCGCCGCCTCCATCACCGCCTGGCTGAGAAAGGCCCAGGACATGCCGAAGCCGGCGCCGATCAGGACCTGGCACAGCATCAGCAGCCAGGGCTGGCCCGACACCAGCGCCACCATCACGCCGAACAGGCCGACCGCCAGCAGGAACGGCCCCGACCGGACCAGCCGGCCCTGGGTGCGGGGATCGGCGATGTTGGCGACCAGGATGGCCCAGCCGCTCCAGGACATCGCCATCAAGGCGCTGATATAGCCGGCCATGGTCGGGCCGTAGCCCCAGAGATGCTGGATGGTGATGTTGAGGTAGACCGAGGTCGCGGCCTGGGCCAGCGGCATCAGCAGCACCACCCACAGCCCGGCCCCGACCGTCGAGCGGAAGGTGAAGGCGTCGGACGGGAACAGCCGGTCGGCGCTGCGCCGGTCGGCCAGCACCACCGTCGCCAGCACCGCCATGGCGACGACGACACAGAGCGCCGCCTGCCAGCTGTGAGGCACGATGCCGGCGACCGAGACCAGCATGATGCCGGCGGCGCAGCCGGACAGGCGCAGGAGCGGCACCGCGGCACTGCGGCGCGGCCCTTGGTCCACGGGCACCACCAAGACGACCAAGGCGACGAAGACCAGGATCAGCGGCACGTTGACCAGGAAGGCGGCGCGCCAGGACACGGCCTCGGTCAGCGCGCCGGACAGCAGCGGCCCGCCGAACGCGGCCGCGGCCCAGACGATCGCCTCCGCCCCGAACACCTTGGGCATCAGCCGCGCCGGGAACATCTCCGGGATCAGCGCGTAGCAGACCGCGGCGATCATCCCTTCTCCCGCGCCCTGGAACAGGCGCCCGACCAGCACCACCGGCATCGATCCGGCAAGGCCGGCGATCAGGGTGCCGACCAGGAAGGCGAGGGCCGCGAGCATCAGGGCCGGGCGGGTGCCGATGCGCTGCTTGACCATCGCCGCGGCGGTGCCGCCGACGATCGCCGCGACGAGATAGACGGTGAAGGCCCAGCTGATCAGGCCGACGCCGCCGAGTTCGGTGACCGCGGTGGGCAGCGAGGTCGAGACCAGGAAGGTGTTGAGCGCGAACAGCGCGACGCCGAGGCACAGCGTGGCGACGCCGGTGCCGTAGCGCCGGGTGAGCAGCTCGCTCCACCGGCCGTCGATCGTCTCCTCCATGGTCCGCTCTCTTTTTCCAAGATTTACCTTGTTATATCTAGCAGACCGTCTGGGGAAAGAACAGGGGCTCGGGTGCCAACGGGTCGGCGATGCCCAGAACCCCCGCGCCGTAGGCCTGGGGACCTCCGGAAGAAACGGACGGGTCGCCCGACCTCGGCGGATCAATCAAATACTCACAATATTGAATCAATCCGGGGGACCTCTGGCAACATAGAATATTGATTTATTTAATCTCTCGTGCCATCATATCTGGCACAATACTTACATTAACAAGGCAATATTATTATGCAGCAAGCATTTGGAAGTATCAGCGGCAGCGACGGCTCGATCCTGAGCGGATCCGGCAACTTCTCGGTCCAGAAGACCGACACGGGCAAGTTCACGATCACGCTGCAGGGATCATCCTCCACCACCCCGGCCGTGGCCGCCACCCCGGGCGACGTCTACGTGACCGCGTCCGTCATCATTCCGTGGACGGATGGCGGCAGCGGCAAGCAGCCCAGCTTCGGCTTGCAGACGGGCTACACCGACAAGGGCACCGCGGACATCTATGTCGTCAATTTCATCGCGGCCTGGAACTAGGCATCTACCCACCCCGCCGGATCGCCCGGCCGGAGCTGTCAGCCCGGCCGGGCGATCCGGTACAGCACATGCGGGCGCAGCGGGTTGCCGGGCGGGACGGTGACGTCGTCGAAGTCGCCGCCGGGCACCTGGCGCATGCCCAGCCGCTCCATCGCCCGGCGCGACGGCGTGTTGATAGCCGAGGTGTAGCCGATCACCTCGGCCAGGCCGAAGCGCGACCAAGCGGCCGCCAGGCAGGCGGTGCCGATCTCGGTCGCATAGCCCTGGCGCCAGAAGGCGCGGCCGAGGATCCAGCCGATCTCGGCCGGGTGCCCGCCCGGCACCTCGGGCCCCGGCCGCGACAGGCCGGCGCCGCCGACCAGCGCCCCATCCGCCTTGCGCTCGACCGCCACGAAGCCGAAGCCGCATTCGGCCAGCTCCGCGATCGTCGCGTCGATCACGTCGCTGGTTTCCGCGGCGGTCAGCACGCTGGGATAATAATAGCGGCGGACTTCCGGATCGGCATTGATCGCCGCGAAATCGGCACGGTCCAGATCTTCCCAGGGGCGCAGGATCAGCCGGGGTGTCTCGAGTCTCATCGCTGCACCTGTGGATCCCGCTTGTAAGATCAAATCGCGGAAAATCGGACGCATCCGGATAATTTATCAGACAAATCGGATCCTATAAATCCGGCTTTGCCCTATTCCCAAGGCATCAAGTCTTCGCGGCGGACGTTATGCCGGAATCCCGACATTATTTTTCTTCATGTTCGGCGGCCTCCGATAAAAATTATCGCCGACACCTTGGCAAAAGCACCGATATGGCAAAAGAGACCCTGGACCGGATCGACCTGAAGCTGCTGCACGCCCTGCAGTCGAACGCCGCCCTGGCGATGCATGCGGCGGCGGACCGGGTCGGCCTGTCGATCGCCGCCTGCTACAAGCGGGTGCAGCGGCTGAAGCGCAGCCGTTGCATCGCCGGCGAGGTCGCCGTCGTCAGCCCCAAGACCATGGGCTGGCCGCTGGTCATGGTGGTGCTGGTGACGATCGAATCCGGCCAGAGCGCGCGGCTGGACGACATCATCCGCCGGCTGTCGGCACTGCCGGAAATCATCGAATTCCACTATGTCACCGGCGACTACGACCTCGTGCTCAAGGTCGTCGCCGAGGACATGGAAGCCTATGAAGGCTTCCTGCGGACGCAGCTGATGACGGTCGGCAACATCAAGGACGTCAAGACCCTGGTCGCGCTGCGCACCGTCAAGGACCGCAGCGCTATCCCGCCGGCGCCCCGGCTGCTGGCCGAGGCGGGCTGAGAGAGACAGCCGGGCCGCAGCCCCCGAGGGAGCGCGGCCTGCGCCTCTTACTCCAGCATGCCGAGGGCCTGCTTGTAGAGGTCGAGCAGCTCTTCCTGCTCGCGGCGGTCATCCTGCTCCATCTTCCGCAGGCGGATGATCTGGCGAATGATCTTGTTGTCGAAGCCGGTGCCCTTGGCCTCGGCATAGACATCCTTGATGTCGCCCGCGATCCCGGCCTTCTCCTCTTCGAGGCGCTCGATGCGCTCGATGAACGACTTCAGGCGATCCGCGGCGATACCACCGACATCCGACATGGGCTGGTCCTTCGACGAAATTGGCAACGGGCAAGGCGAACAGGCCTGCTCAGGGCGCGGGACCATAAAGCGCCGCCGCCGGGCCGGCAAGCGCGGCCGGACGGGGCCAGCGCCGG
>NZ_JBYRFX010001083.1:0-7484 GCF_057815775.1 Inquilinus sp. | reverse complement strand
CGCACGCAGCGTCGAGGCCAAGCCCATCATCGGCACGGCGGTGGCGGCGCCGGTCGACGCCACCGCCTGGGTCACCATCCTGGGCGTGGCCCTGCTGGGCGGGCTGATCCTGAACCTGATGCCCTGCGTGCTGCCGGTGCTGTCGCTGAAGCTGCTGTCGATCGTGAAGGCCGGCGGCCAGACGCCGCGGCGGCAACGGCTGGGCCTGCTGGCCACCGCCGCCGGCATCGTCGCGTCCTTCCTGGTGCTCGCCGCTGCGGCGATCGGGCTGAAGGCGGCCGGCGCCACCGTCGGCTGGGGCATCCAGTTCCAGGAGCCGGTGTTCCTGGTGGTGATGATCGTCATCCTCACCCTATTCGGCTGCAATCTGCTGGGGCTGTTCGAGGTCGTGCTGCCGGGGCGGGCGATGGACGCCGCGGCGCGCGCCAGCGGTGCCGACACGCAAGAGAATCAGGGCGGCCTGCTGGCGCCGTTCCTGACCGGCGCCTTCGCCACGCTGCTGGCCACCCCCTGCTCCGCCCCCTTCGTCGGCACCGCGCTGGGCTTCGCCCTGTCGCGCGGGCCGGTCGAGATCGGGCTGATCTTCGCAGCCCTCGGCCTCGGCATGGCCCTGCCCTATCTCGTCATCGCGGCGATTCCCGCCCTGGCCCGGCTGCTGCCGCGGCCCGGCCGCTGGATGCTGTGGGTCAAGGCCGTGCTGGGCCTGGCCCTGTTCGGCACCGCCGCCTGGCTGCTGTTCGTCCTGGCCGTGCAGGTGCCGCCGACGGCCGCCATCGCCGTCGCCGCCGCCATGGTGCTGATCGGGCTGATCCTGTGGCTGCGGCCGCGCGGCGGGGTGGCCGTCCGGCGCTGGGCCGCCGGAGCCGCCGCCGTGCTGGCGCTGGCCGCCATCCTGCTGCCGCTGCGCTTCGACCGGTCCGATGCGGCGACGCCCAGCGCGGCCTCCGCCATCGCCTGGACCAAGTTCGACCGCGCCGGCATTGCCGGGCTGGTCGGCCAGGGCAAGGTGGTGTTCGTCGACGTCACCGCCGAATGGTGCCTGACCTGCCAGGTCAACAAGCTGCTGGTGATCGGCCGCGACCCGGTGGCGTCCGCGCTGGGCGGGGCCGGCGTGGTGCCGATGCTGGCCGACTGGACCAATCCGGACCAGGCCATCGCCGACTACCTTGCGGCGCATGGCCGCTACGGCATACCGTTCAACGCCGTGTACGGGCCGGGGGCGCCGGACGGGATCCTGCTGCCGGAACTGCTCAGCACCGACGCGGTCCTCGACGCTCTCAACAAGGCCCGGGGCGCGAATTCGTAATCATCCGGCGGCCCGGACGACTCCGGCGCGGCCGCAACACAGCTTGGCGGAGAGACCCCCATGACGATCAAGGTTGGCGACCGTATCCCGTCGGTCACCCTGAAGCACCTCGGCAAGGAAGGCATGGCGGAGGTCAAGACCGACGACCTGTTCCAGGGCAAGACCGTGGCGCTGTTCGCGGTGCCCGGCGCCTTCACCCCGACCTGTTCGGCCAAGCACCTGCCCAGCTTCGTCAACAATGCCGAGGCGCTGAAGGCCAAGGGCGTCGACCAGATCGTCTGCCTGTCGGTGAACGACCCCTTCGTGATGAAGGCCTGGGCCGACAAGAACGAGGTCTCCGGCGACACCGTGTTCATGCTGCCGGACGGCAACGCCACCCTGACCAAGGAGCTGGGGCTGGAGATGGACGGGTCGGGCTATGGCCTGGGCACCCGGGCCCAGCGCTTCGCCCTGGTCGCCAAGGACGGCGTCGTCACCCATCTGGCGGTCGAGGAGCCGGGGGCCTTCGAGGTGTCGAGCGGCGACGCGGTGCTGGCCTCGCTGTAAGACAATGCGGGTCGGTCGGGTTTCGCCCCGACCGACCATTCCTTCCAGCGACGCGGCCGCTACCGTCAGGCTGCCTCGTCTTCCGTCGTGATCCGCACGCCCGCCTGTTCGAAGCGCGCGATCGCCGCGTCCGGCACGACCAGGGTTTCCGGCAGGTGCAGCCCGCCAGCCGGCAGCGTCAGGCCATCCAGGCCCAGCACGCGCTCGGCGATGACCACGGTCCCCAGGGCCGTCATGTGCCCCACGCCCTCCGGATCCGACACCACGACCCGCCGCCGGGCCTGCCGCCCCGATGCGAGCGTCCCTTCGATCTCGACATAGACCTCATGCGACGCCCGGGTGCCGCCCCGGGTGCCGATCGAATCGCCCTCGCCGAAATCGAAGCGAACGTCCGGGGCGCCGGTGATCGCGGCCAGGCTGGGCGCATCGAATGCGGCGAGCGGCTGCACCGTCGATGTGCCGCCATCGGCCAGGCGCAGGCTGCGGGGATGACCGGCCATGTCGACCCAGATCCAGTCCCCGCCGCGGCGCAGCAACGCCCGGCCGGTGAAGGCCGCGGCATCGGCGGCGCTCATCGGCCCGACCGCGTCGGCGGGATCGAACAGCGCGGCCATGGCGACCGAGTCGACCCGGGCAAAATCCGCGGCGGCCTGTTGAGCCACCAGTGTCACCAGCCCGGCCGCCCAATGCGCCGCCAGCACGATCGGCCGCTGCGGCGGCGTATGCAGGGCCGCAAACACCGGCGGCGCCACCTCGTCGGCCAGCTTGGCGATGCCGATATGGGCCGCGCCCTGCGCCAAGGCGGCCTGGATCAGCGTATCGCCGCGGTCCTGCAGCGTCGCCACGATCAGGTCGACCGGGCCGGCCTCCGCCAGCGCCGCGGCCGGGTCGGCGATGTCGAGCCGCATTGTCCGCGCCCCGATTTCGCGCGCCAGGGCCGCGCCGGATTCCGGCGTGCGGCCCGCCAGGATGATGTCGAGATCCGGCGCCAGCCGGCGCAGGTGACGGGCAACAAGGCCGCCGACGACGCCGTAGCCGCCGGCGATCAGGACACGCTGAACCATGGGTCTTCCCCTTCCCCGGGCCGCCGTCAGGACATGGCGGCTCAATTACGAATGGTAACTTACCATTCGTAATATGGAGAGAGGATCGTTGAGGTCAAGCCCCGGCGGGTGCCAGGCCGCGGCCTTCTTCCATCAGGCCGCGGCGGGCCAGTTCGTCGACGCGCTCGTTCTCGGCATGGCCGGAATGGCCGCGGGTCCACTGCCAGTCGACCTTGTGCGGCGTCATCGCCGCCTCCAGCCGTTGCCACAGGTCGACATTCTTCACCGGCTTGCGGTCGGCGGTCATCCAGCCGCGGGCCTTCCAGCCTTTGAGCCACTGGGTGATGCCGTTGCGGACATACTGGCTGTCGGTGGTCAGCACCGCATCGACCGGCCGCTTCAGCGCCTCCAGCGCCTGGATCGCGGCCATCAGCTCCATCCGGTTGTTGGTGGTCAGCTTCTCGCCGCCACACAGCTCGCGCTCGGTCTCGCCCATGCGCAGCAGCACGCCCCAGCCGCCGGGGCCGGGATTGCCGCTGCAGGCACCGTCGGTGAAGATCTCGACCTTCATCGGCTTCAACACGGGTGGCTTCAGGTCTGTCACGGGTCGATCCCATAGGCGGCCACGCTGGTGACCTGTTGGTGGAAGCGCAGCTTGCGCCAGTATTCGAGCGGGTCTTTCGGCCGGACGAAGGCGCCCGGCGGGTGGTTCAGCCAGTCGTAGAGCCGGGTCAGCAGGAAGCGCAGCGCGTTGCCGCGGGCCAGGATCGGCAGGGCCGCGATCTCCGCCGCCGACAGCGGCCGCTCGGTGCGATAGCTGGCCAGCAGCCCGCGCGCCTTGGTGACGTTGAAGGCGCCGTCCGGTTCGAAGCACCAGGCGTTCAGGCAGATCGACAGGTCATAGGCCAGCATGTCGGTGCAGGCGAAGTAGAAGTCGATCAGCCCGGACAGCCGGTCGCCGCGGAAGAACACGTTGTCCGGGAACAGATCGGCATGAATCAGCCCGACCGGCAGGTCGGTGGGCCAGCGCGCCTCGAGGAAGGCCAGCTCCCGCGTGATGCCGTCGGCCAGGCCCGGGGTGACGGTGTCGGCCCGGTCGGTGCAATCCGCCACCAGCCGGCGCCAGCCTTCGATCGACAGGTTGTTCGGCCGGACCATGGCGAAGTCGGCCCCGGCCGCATGCATCCGCGCCAGTGCCCCGCCCAGCGCCTGGCAGTGCAACGGCTGGATCCGCTTCGGCCACAGCCCGTCGAGGAAGGTCACGATGACCGCCGGCCGCCCGGCCAGGCGGCGCAGCGCCTGCCCGTCGCGCGCCGCGACCGGCTGCGGGCATTCGATGCCGCGGGCGGCCAGATGCTGCATCAGGCCGAGGAAGAACGGCAGGTCGCCTTCGGCCACCCGCTTCTCGTAGAGGGTGAGGATATGGGGGCCGGTGGTGGTGACCAGCAGGTAGTTCGAATTCTCGACGCCCTCGGCGATGCCCTTGAGCGAACGGACGGTGCCGATGTCGTACTCCGCCACAAAGGCGGCGACATCTTCGTCGGTGACTTCGGTGTAGACGGCCATGGCAACCCGGCAAAAGCAGCAGCGCCCGCCTTCATAGATCGGGCGGGCCGGCTTGTCGAAGGGAGAGACGTGCCGACGTGCCGAAGGCTCGGCCGGCCGGCCCGGCACCGCCGCCATTGCACATTGCCCTGCAAATACCGCTTACAAAAATTTCATGAACTTTCTTTCATCTGTATTGATGGCTGCGGCACGATGTCCACTGCAATCCATCTCATTGGAAGCGCAGATGAAGTCGAATACTGTACCGATCTCCACATGATGTTTTCAGATGCACGACGAACGTCCGCCGCAATCCATCGGACCGGCCGGCTGCCCCAGCGGTGATCGCGACGGCAGGCCGCTCCGCCGTGCCGGCCGATAGAGGGCCGCGGCGATGCCGAAGATGAACTGGGGCGCCTTCGACCTGAACCTGCTGATCGTGTTCGACGCGGTCATGCGCGACCGCAGCGTGACCCGCGCCGGCGCGCGGGTGGGCTTGAGCCAACCGGCGATGAGCCATGCCCTGGCGCGGCTGCGGCACGTGCTGCGCGACGATTTGTTCATCCGGACCCCGAAGGGCATGGTGCCGACGGCGCGGGCGGAGGAGATCGCCGAACCGATCCGCCGCGCCCTGGGCGAGCTGCAATTCTCGCTGCAATCGATCGACACCCATCCGGCCGATGCGGTGCAGACCATCCGGATCGGCGTCGACCCCTATGCCGCGGTGGTACTGGTCGACCGGATCGTGCGGCGCTGCGCCGAAGTCGCGCCGGAGCTGATGCTCGACATCCGCGGCAGCGGCAAGCTGAACCTGCCCGAAATGCTCGACCGCGGCGACCTCGACCTCGCCATCGGCGGCACCGCCGAGGATGGCGAGCGGTTCTCGCGCCAGCCGCTGATGGAGGACGGCTTCGTCGCGGTCCTCGGCTGCCATGGGGTGCAGGAGCTCGCCATCGACGGGCTGGCGGCGATGCCGCATCTCGAGATCTCCTCGCTCACCGACGATTTGCGGTTCATCGACGACGCCCTGGCCGAACATGGCGCCGCACGCCGGATCGTCCTGCGGTCGCCCTATCTGTCGGCCGGGCATGTCCTGGCCGGGTCGCAGATGGTCGCCGTGCTGCGGCGGCGGATGGCCGAGCGGCTGGCCCAGGCCCATGGCTTCGACATCCATCCGCTGCCGCATCCGTCACCCCGGATCGAGACCTCGATGCTGTGGCACCGCCGCCTGCAGGGCCAGGCGGTCCATCGCCGGCTGCGCGATCTCGTCGCGGCCGTCGCGCGCGATCTGTGACGGGGGCGGGGCACATGCAGGACCTGCATAGGGATGTGAAAAGGTTGCATTGGCGGCAATTGCCACCCATCCCCAATTCGGCTGTCAGCGCCACCATCGGCCCACGGGCCGGAGCGCGGGACTGCGGCGCCAGGATCGCGGCGGCCCGGACAGAACGAATGGGAGGACTCGCCCTTCACCGACGCCGCGGCAGGTGACGCCGCAGCGCCCGGATTCTTTTGTTTGTCCTGTTTTCGTTGTCCCGCTGGAGAGATGCAGATGCCCAAGATCACGCGCAGGGCGGTCCTCCGGATCGGCACGCCGCTGGCCGCCGTCGTCCTGTTCGCCGCCATCTTCGTCGGCCGCGAGCTGCGGATGCGCGAGGCGCACGCCGCTGCGGCCACCGCCGCCGCGCCGGCCCCGTCGGTGCCGATCGATGCCGCGGCTGCCGAACGGCGCGACGTGCCGGAGTTCCTGACCGGCCTCGGCACCGTGCAGGCCGAGAACACGGTGACGGTGAAAAGCCGGGTCGACGGCCAGTTGCAGGCGGTGTCGTACCAGGAGGGGCAGGACGTGACCGCCGGGCAGGTGCTGGCGCAGATCGACCCGCGGCCGTTCCAGGCGGCGCTGGACGAGGCCAAGGCGACCAAGGCGAAGGATGAGGCCCAGCTGACCAATGCCGGGCTCGACCTGCAGCGTTTCGAGAGCCTGCACCAGTATGCGACGGCACAGAGCGTCGACACCCAGAAGGCGCTGATCGCGCAGCTGCAGGCCCAGATCCAGGGCGACCAGGCGACGATCGACAACGCCACCACCCAGCTGAGCTACACCACCATCACCTCGCCGCTCAACGGCCGCACCGGCATCCGGCTGGTCGACCAGGGCAACATCGTGCACGCCACCGACACCGGCGGTCTGGTGGTCATCACCCAGCTGCACCCGATCGCGGTGATCTTCACCCTGCCCGAGGAGAACCTGCCGGCCATCACCGCGGCGATGGCGCAGGGAACGCTGCAGGTTTCCGCCGACACCCGCGGCGACGAGAAGCCGCTGGACCAGGGCACCCTGACCCTGATCGACAACCAGATCGACCAGAGCACCGGCACGATCCGGCTGAAGGCCACCTTCCCCAACAAGGCCAACACGCTGTGGCCCGGCCAGTTCGGCGACGCCAAGCTGCTGCTGCGCACCCAGCATGACGCCATCACGGTGCCCGGCACCGCGGTGCAGCGCAGCCAGGACGGCCTGTATGTCTACACCGTCAAGCCGGACGGCACGGTCGACACCAAGACGGTCGATGTCGACCGCATCGCCGACGGCGTCGCGGTGATCAAGCAGGGGCTGAATGCCGGCGACCAGGTCGTCACCGCCGGGCAGTACCGGCTGCAGCCGGGCACCCATGTGCAGATCCGCCAGGCGGCCACGCCGGCCCAGCCTGCCGCCACCACGCCGGGAGCCTGACCATGAGCATCTCGGCCCCGTTCATCAAGCGGCCCATCGCCACCTCGCTGATCATGGCCGGGGTGCTGCTGGTCGGCCTGGTCGCCTATCCGCTGCTGCCGGTCGCGCCCCTGCCCCAGGTCGACTTCCCGACCATCCAGGTCTCGGCCCAGCTGCCGGGCGCCGACCCCACCACCATGGCCTCGTCGGTCACGGCGCCCCTGGAGCGGCAATTCGCCGAGATCCCCGGCGTGTCGCAGATGACGTCCAGCAGCACGCTGGGCAACAGTTCGATCACCCTGCAGTTCGACCTCGACCGAAACATCGACGG